>JAQTLI010000184.1 GCA_028714995.1 Methylobacter sp.
TGATTATGAGGACGCGATTATGAACATACTAATTACTGGCGGCACCGGCTTTATTGGCAATGCCTTGGTTAAAAGCCTGATAGATCAAGGCCATGTGGTTACGGTGTTAAGCCGTAGTCCGGATAAGGTAACTAAAATATTCGGTTCGGGCGTTAATGCGCTGGGCAGTCTCACGAAACTTAAAGCTGAAGACAGTTATCAGGTCATCATCAATCTTGCCGGAGAGCCGATTGTTGATGCCCGCTGGAGCGAGGACCGTAAACAGCTGATCCGGGAAAGCCGCATCGGTATGACTGAACAATTGATAACATGTATCGCCCGCATGACCGTTAAACCCGAGTTGTTAATCAGCGGTTCCGCTATCGGCTATTACGGCGATCAGGGCGACACGGTGTTAACCGAACAATCAACCCCCTATGAAGATTTCTCGCAACAGCTTTGCGCCGATTGGGAAGCCACCGCGAAACAAGTCGAACAATTCGGCGTCAGAGTCTGCCTGATCAGGACCGGCTTGGTCATTGCCAGCGGCGGCGGTTTTCTTCAACGTATGTTACCGCCGTTTCGTTTTGGACTGGGCGGGCGCTTGGGCGACGGGCGGCAATGGATGTCCTGGGTTCACCGTCAGGACTGGATCAATATTGCACAGACGATGATTGCCGATTCAACCATGCGGGGCGCTTATAACGCGACCGCTCCGAACCCAGTTACCAATGCCGAATTCACCCGGATACTGGCGCAATGCCTAAAACGCCCTGCCCTGCTGCCGGTTCCGGCCTGGCTGTTAAAAATACTGCTCGGCGAAATGTCCCAGCTGATCTTGGGCAGTCAGCGCGTGATGCCGGAACGGCTGTTGGCGCAGGGTTTCAGGTTTCAATATGACGATCTTGCTGCTGCGTTGAATGAGGCGTTGTCGCATAATTCAACGGATTAATTTGCCCTGCATAGCCACCAGTAAGGCGGCTACAATACCGAGGGTCATGAGGCCTACGCCCCAGATAAAATAGCGAAACATCAAATCATCGCCGTCGCAGGTTCTTTTATGCTGAACAAGAATCCAATAACTGACTATAAATGATATAACGGCAGGCACTTGCAACATTGGGCTGAGGAAGCGTCCCCAGGGATCGTTCGGTAAATATCGAAAAAATAACGCCAATGCGAAAAAGAACGCGGCAATGCCAAAAGAAGTGGCGACCTGAAAAATCCAATAATGTCTGGCCCTATCCAGGTCAGCCTGAGGAACTTTGGCTCCGCAACTGCATTGCCGTGATGTTCCTAATCGACCAGCGCTGTAATGCTCCTTTCCGCACTTGGGACAAAAACAACGGTCAAATCGAATCACTGGATTTCCTCCGTGCTCAACCGGTACCCCACACCGGCTTCAGTCAATAAATATCGAGGCTGAGCCGGATCGGACTCAATCTTGTGGCGTAGTTGCCCCATGTAAATTCTCAAATAATGGCTATGTTCGACATAGGAAGCTCCCCAGACTTTTTCGAGTAGCTGCCTGTGAGTGACGACGAATCCGGCGTTGCGTACCAGTACGCTGAGCAAACGGAACTCGATGGGCGTCAGGTGAACTTCTCTCTCTCCCACGAAAACACGCCGTTTGGTCAGCTCTATTTTCAGCTCACCGACCTGGAAATACTCCTGCGCGCCGCCGGGTAGCTTGGCAACGCGCCTGAGCAACGCTTTTATGCGGGACATGAGTTCTGCGGTGCCGAACGGTTTGGTCAGATAATCGTCAGCGCCGTTGTCTAGCGCCTGAGTAATATCACTTTCCTGATCACGAGCCGATAGCACGATGATAGGCACCTCAGACCATGTGCGCAGGCGGCGGATAACTTCTTGACCGTCAATATCCGGCAGTCCAAGGTCGAGAATCAGTAAGTTTGGCCGTTGATTACGGGCCTCGATCAAACCATCTCGCCCGGCTGCGGCGGTAAGCACTCGATAATCCTGACTTTCCAGCGTAGTGCGGAGCAACAGCCGAAACTGCGGATCGTCTTCAATGAGTAAAAGTAAGGGGGCAGTCGTTTTCATAACATCAATCCTTTTCTTCCGGGTCGATGGTGGGAGGACATTCCAGAATCGGAATATGCAACTGAAACATCGAACCGCCGCCGCTACGGTTACTCACTTGGATGTCACCGCCATGAGCTTCGACGATGGCTCGGCATATGGACAGTCCCAATCCAACCCCGCTTTGCGCACTTTCCGTATGAATGCGAAAAAACTTGTCGAAAATCTTTTGCTGCAAGTCCTCAGGAATTCCCTGTCCACGATCCGCTACGGTAATCGATAGACTAAAGGGCGTGGTTACCACAGAAATGTCGATAGGCAGTCCTGCCGTGGAATATTTGTCGGCGTTGTCCAACAAGTTCACCATGACCTGTTGCAGCAGTACAGCATCGACATGAATCAACGCCAAGTTGTCCGCCATATGTACGTTGACTTGCCGGTTTTTAAGTTTTTTGTCGAGCCTGCGCAAAGCGCTACCGACGATTTCCTCCGGCGCATACCACTGCCGATTTAACAACACTTCGCCCGCTTCCAGACGCGCCATTTCCAGAATTTTGGTAGTCAGCTCTGACATGCGCTGGGCTTCCTCGCTGATCGCGCCCACTAATTTTCTTCTACTGTCTTTAGTCAAACGCTCCTCGTCTGTTTCCAATGTACTGGCGGCGCCGACGATAGTGGCCAGTGGGGTTCGTAGGTCATGGGAAATACTGCTGAGCAGTGAGTTCCGTAAAGTTTCCGCCTGCATTTTTAAGGTTGCATCCTTGGCTTGTTCCGCCAGCTTAGCCCTTTCCAGAGCATGAACTATTAAATTAACGAAAGTATCCAGCAGTTGGCGTTGCTCTGGAACAGAGATGCGGCATACATCGACCGGTTCGAGCACCAGCACCCCAATAGTTCCTGTTGAACCGTTCAACGAAATATATACGGCAGTCTCATCGGGTGCTGTATCGGTGCCATAGCCCGCCATCTGCCCGTTGCTGAATACCCGGCGAGCGATGCTCAAGTCGGCCCCACGCAAAGAAATGCCCAAGGGCGGTTCATCGGGGTAACACACAAGTCCGTTGCAATCGGGAAATAAAAACGTGTTTCGTCCACCGAATTCGGAATGGATATGACGTACGCCTATCTCGATAATTTCCGTTTCCAAACGGGCTTCGGCCAACTCCTTACTCAATCGATAAAGAGCCGCCGCTCGCTGCTCCCGGTGCTCGGCCACACGCGTCTGGGTACGAACGTTTTCCGCCAGATTACTGGTCACCGCTCCAACCAACAACATGACAGCCAGTCCAACCAGATTTTCAGGATCCGCTATTGCGAAAGAAAAGATTGGCGGCGCAAAGAAAAAGGCGAAGGCGGCGGCGCTAACCAATGCTCCCAGAATGGAAGGCCAAAGGCCGAACCGGATGGCTACGAAAAACACCCCCAATAGATAAACCAGCAGAATATTGCTGGGGGTGAGTATTTGCCGAAACGGCCAGTCGATTAACGTCAACAGCAAAGGAACGGCGATTCCCCAAAACCAATAGATATAAGAAAATTCGCTACCTTGGCGGTCGAAATGTTTTTCTGTCACTTTGCTAATAGATTTCATGTGGATTTGCTCTATACATAAAATATCAGCCGCAGCATGAAATCACTGGGAAGCTGCAAAGGCTTTACTCATGTGTTCCTTGAGTTTGTTGTCAGCATCATAGAAGAGCAGCACTTTGAGTTTCTCAGCCTCCGCGATTCGAGCCGCTTCCTCCTCGCCCGCACAAAGTAGAGCGGTATCCCAAGCGTCTGCCCAAACCGGGTCGTCGTGCATCACGGTAACCGAGCGCAGGTGGTGGGTCACCGGCCGGCCAGTCTTGGGGTTCAGGATGTGGGAATAGGTTTGCCCGTTCTCCTCGAAGAAATTCTGGTAGGTTCCTGCGGTCATGATGGCAATACCCTGTTGTTCCCTGACGTCGATGATTTTCTGCATCTCTCGGGTTAAGGGTGTGGGTGTTTGAACAGCAACACGCCAGTCATCGCCGTTGGCCTTGCGGCCCTTAACCATCATTTCCCCGCCTATTTCCACCAGGTAATTTTTTACACCCAAAGCTTCAAGGCGGTGAGCGACCACACCGACACTGTATCCTTGTGCGATGGAAGACAAATCGATCTTAAGCTTGGGATCTTTCTTCCTGATGCGCTTATTGATCGCATCCACTTCCAGAAGTTGCATGCCCACATGCGGCAGAAGAGCATCGATTTCGTCCTGAGTAGGAACACGGTTTTCGTGGCGGGAAAAGCCCCACAGGTCAAACAAGGGTCTTACAGTAAGATCATAACAACCGTCCGAATGTCCATAAACCGTATGAGCGATAACCAGCAGCTTGGCAATCTCTTCAGACACCGGCAACCAATTGGTCCTTTCTTCCCGGTTAATGCGTGAGATCTCGGAATCTTCGCGGTAGTTGGACATTTGAGCATCAATTTCAGCCAGTGTCGCTGAAATATGGCTCCGAATTTCCTTCAACGATGTTGGTACACCGTCCAGAACCAGCTTGATGTGGTAAGTAGTCCCCTGCGCCTCTCCTGACACCTCGGTTTCACGTGGCGACTTCTGGCATCCCGACAGGACAAAGGTCATCAGTAATGCGGCAAAAACCCCTCTCATTTTCATCGTGTCCTCTCTCATCTTGGTTATAGTGATTACATTACGGGGTTTCCGTCAAAACTGGACGACCGCATCCAAACCCAGCAGAAGTTGGTCAGTCCGTTGCCCGCCGTCGAAAGGGGCGATTTGCGCCTGGCTCCAATCGTAACGCACTTCAGGGCGGATCATCAACCAGCCCTTGGGTTTCCAGTTCAAGCCGGCCGTCATCGCGTAATAGTTGGCGACACCTGCAGAATAGCGGAACCCATTGGCATCCCGAAACCATTCGCCACGCACACCCACACCCCATGTATCAGTCGCCTGATAGGTGAGGTATTGGACGATGGAATACCACTCGGCATTTTGCCCCTGAGCAATCGCATTCTGTTGGGTTCCAAGGTCGTGCTGGAGCACGTAGTGCCACTTCCCGAAATGTTGCTGGACAATCGCCGAGTAATACACCAGTTCAGAACTCTGGTGTTTGTAGACATCACCCTGCAACACCGAAAAGGAAGCCGTGGTGCCGGTCTTGGCATTGGTCCAGGTCAGTCCGCTCATGTGGCTCATTGCACCTAAATCTCGATCGAAATTGTCAGCGCCAGTCACCGCCCCCAGGTTGAGACTCCATTGATCGTTTAGTGCATAGCTAAACAGTGCCCCCGTCGTAGTAAAGGGAGAGGACTTGAAGCTGTAGGTGTGAGAGGAAAAGAAATTCTGTGGCGACGGTACCGACTCGTAGCCGATGATAGTGTAAAAATGGCCGAACTTTCCGCTCAGGCCGTTACCGATGGGTGCAAAGACTTCCACGTAAGCCTGCGGCAGGGCTATGTCATAAAAGCGCAGGTCGCGTTGGCTGATCAACCCCATGTCCCAATGGCCGGTTGCCTGGGTATAGCGGCTATCCGTGCCGAACATGAAATCGAAGCGTCCGCCCACATCCCAAGTTGTGTCTTTGACGACGGCTTTTTCCAAGAATAGATTTAACTGATACAAATTAAACTCCCCAGTTCGGTCAGTCATGGACACCGGGCCATTGCTGCGATCACTCGGATTAGCGGTGTTGTAATTGATACCACCCGCCGCCCAACCGCCGAGATTAAGCCCATAAGGTTGCAGCCCGGTCCAACTGGACGCATCTTTTCCAGAAAGTTCGGAAATCAACCCAGTAGGCGTGTCGTCTGCACTCACTACATTACTTAGTATCAAAACACTGCATACACTTAATAAGCAGTTTCGTATGGACATTAGAATTTGCCGCCATTTATAAAAAAGAGCGTAACAATACTGGCGAAAAACCCTAATAAAATGGCAGGCATCCAACGTAAATGAAGGGTAAAAGTATAGCCTTCGCCTTCTTTCATATTGCCTTTCATTAATCCCAATACATGCAGCGCAGGCTCAGAACCAATCGCTAATAAACTACCGCCTACACCCAATGTCAGGGTTAATAATAACCATTGTCCGATTGGAAGGTTGGGGTGCATATTTAACACTGCAAACATCAGTGT
>JAQTLI010000185.1 GCA_028714995.1 Methylobacter sp.
TTGAACGATTTTTTCAAAAATTGAAGAATTTTCGCCGAATTGCAACGCGATATGAGCGATTAGCAAGAAATTATCAGGCCATGCTTAGCCTTGTGTCTACCGTCATTTGGCTTAATTGAGAACGCTCTCTAACATCCATTATATTAGCAGTAGGCCGATGTCACAGAAAAAACATCTCCTGTCTGCTATTATTACCGCTCACTTTTCACTAACTGATAAAAATATGGATCTTATATTAGCGCTTAAAGCTGTTATCCTCGGCATCGTCGAAGGACTGACCGAGTTTCTGCCGGTTTCCAGCACCGGGCATTTAATTCTGGTCGGCGATTTGCTGAATTTCAACGATGACAAAGGCAAGTTATTTGAAATCGTTATCCAGGTCGGTGCCATTCTGGCAGTCTGCTGGGAATATCGAGCCAAAATAGCTACCGTTATCATGGGCTTGCCCAGCCAGAAATCGGCGCAAAAATTCGCACTGAATCTGGTTATTGCATTTGTGCCATTGGCGAGCCTTGGCCTGCTGTTCGGTAAACACATCAAAGCCGTGCTGTTTAAACCTATTCCGGTGGCCTTGGCGTTTATCGTTGGCGCTTTTGTAATTATCTGGGCGGAAAAGCGTGAGCATAAAATCCGCATAACCGAAGTCGAGGATTTAAGTCCGCTGGATGCGTTAAAACTCGGTGTCGCACAGGCTTTCGCATTGATTCCGGGAACTTCACGTTCCGGAGCGACCATCATCGGCGGCTTGTTATTCGGCTTGTCGCGCAAAGCCGCAACCGAATTCTCGTTTTTCCTGGCGATTCCCACGCTAATTATTGCCAGCATATACGACTTATACAAACATCGTGATTTATTAGACATGGCAACTGATGCGCCCTATTTTGTCGTAGGACTGATCGCGGCATTCATCAGCGCGCTATTGGCAATCAAAGGCTTGCTGCGCTATATCAGCCGCCATGATTTCATTGCTTTCGCCTGGTATCGCATTATCTTTGGCTTAATTGTTATCGCCACATCCTACAGCGGTTTGGTGCAGTGGACTGTTGATTAACACAACTCTTGCTACTTTGTCAGTCTTGTAGGTCAGGCATGCTTTATATGCCCGCCCTACAACTAGACCAACGCTTTATCCATAAGAATAATGCCTTGATGACCCTCAATGGAATCAAAGGCATGGCGGCCTTGAAAGGTGAAGGTTTTATAAGGGATTTCAAAACAATCCACAAAACCGGATTGCCTGAAAATGTTTTGCGAAACTATCCCTGTTGCTTCTACGATGCCTGTTTTATAACCTTTCCCGACACCATTCTCTAAACAGATTCGTACCACATTTCTCGCTACATTTTTACCTGTTTGTCGATGGTCTACCGCAAGCAGGAAGAAGTGAAGATATTCGCCCTTGGGTAAAATCCCTCCCTGCATGTATTGGGTATCCAGCTCATCCAAAATCGCCCATACAGGCTCGAAGTTGTCGCCAAGGCGCCGGATTTCTTCCGGTGGCTCACTAGCAAAATCATCCGAAATCATCGCGCCGATAATTTGGTTAGTTTCCTGATCTCTGGCAATCACGGTCAATTCATCCTGCACCGCCTTAGGCCCCAGCAGCCTTACAAATTCAGCAAAATCTTCTGAAGAAATACCTAAGGCAGAGGTAACTGGTTCATAGCGAGCAAATGCCTTACCCGTCATCATTGCCATTTCATCGAGTTCACTGATATTAAATAGTTCGTATTGCACACCTTCTGCTTTGTTCAAGACCATTGCTGTTTCTCCTTGTGTCTCTTGCCGAAACTTCATAAATGATCAGCACACAGATCACGCGAGATCATGCCCCACATGCCATCGGTATCGGGTATGAGCGCGATGAGCTTGCCTTTGCCTTTGTGCTTGTTGATCTTGATCAGCCTGGGTTGGCCGTTCCCGTCCGCCACACCTAAAAGCTCACCCTGGGGACCGACAGCCAGGCCGAATACCTGCTTGAAGCCGATGTCGCCCATGATCTCGGCCTGACCCGAATTCTGGTCGATCTGGACTAGCAAGTCGGTCGCTTCCCCAAGCGTGTTAAGCCGCTTCGCGGTGCCGAACAATGTTCCGTCCGGCATGAAAACCAGGTCGCCCGATGAACCGAGATCATTTCCGTAAACACCTATCTTGGTACCTTTTCCGGTTTCAGTATCAATCGTGAGTAGCTCGCCGTCCCGCGTCGCGGCGTATAACTGGCCATCAGCGCTTGCAGCCAGGGCATTAATCCAGCGATCCTCGCTCAAATACGCCTCACCAATAATATCGCCGACAAAGTCAGCTTTTTTGGTAACCGTATTGATGATGACCAGGCGGGTGAACGTCACGCCGAAGAGTTTGCCATCAGGAAGAAACGTGATGTCAGTGATTTCCTTGATGCCGGTTTCGCCTAAGTCCAAAGGGTAGGCAAGCTCAGGTTTTTTGAGGTAAAGGTTGAGAACATAAAGATTGCTGGATTCATCGCTTTTGCCATGATCGTTGGCATAAAGGACGTAACCGCTGCCTTTTTTGCAGACGGTCGCTTCGGCACCAAAACTGATGCTTGTTGCCTGAATAAACAGGCATGATCCCAACATGATTCTAATTATGGCTTTTAAATTGAACACTGGTATCTCCTTTACATAAGTCTAAAAGGTCAATGCAATCGGTGAATAATAGTCTAGTATTTTAGTTAAGCGGATAGCAAGTGAATGTCTTGCAAGCGCATTGCGTCATTGCAGTTTAGTCCGGGTTTATCGCACTGGATTCCATGAACATGATTCCCCAAAGCCTGCCCAAATCCTGAAAACCATACCCATACTTAAATCCATAGTCTTGTGGGTCATTATAGGTTGAGCCGGGGGCGGCAATCGGAAGATGGGGGGTCTGGTCTTGCAAAAAAGTATTATTAGTGACGTTGTAATAAGAAATAAGATTGAACGCAAAAGTCTATGCGGCATTGCAAGACCTGATCTTTTCTTTCGGTTTAGATTATCCAAAAAATCATAAATTACATACTCAAGGCGCCGTCAACGCCGATTGAAGCAGATTCGCTGTCATCTGTCCGCTGGTATTTTTGACGTAATCAACGACTACCGGAATAAACTGGTTGACCATACTCGGCGACAGATTCAACTGCTGGAATGAGGATGCCAGCGATGTCATAGTGTTGATAGTACTACCTACACCGCCCAGCACTGAAGTGGCTCCGGATAAAGGTTGGCTGACTTGCGGAGCTGCGCCCAGCATTTCGGACATGCCGGGAATGGATTGAGACAAGCTCGTGAAGGCTTGCTGCGCCATGCTTGCTTTGGCGGCCTGAAAAATTGCCCCAGCACCACCGAGCGCTTGTTGCTGAGTCACCCCTAGTTGACTAACCAGAACATTGGCCAAACTGGCTTGGCTTGCCGGTACTCCAGCCGCGGTGGTCTTACCGGCCTCAATGACAGCCCTTCCTGTTTGCGCGGTTCGCCCTACTGTAGCCAAACCGCTATCGACAGTACCGAGAACGTTCCCACCGCCGGTGCCGGCACAGCCGACAGAAACAATGGAAATCAACAATGGCGCGATTTTCATACGGTTTAAACTTTTCATGACGAACTCCTTAAAGGTCGGCTCAACACATTCGGTCAATCTTTATATACCGTTAGCTCAAAAATGTTTTGAGCCGTCAAATCCCGACCGAATTGAAAATAACGAAATAAAATCTTTAAAATCTAATTCACTGCATCCGGCATAAATCGGGCACCTGCTTTGAAATAGTCTCGAACGGGGGGAATCGAAATCCGTCATCGCACGACAGTATATTGACAGTTGCTTATAAAAAGGCCTAACACGCCAGTTACTCTGCTGATGTTAAACTCATTATTGGCAAAAGAACAGGGTCAACTCATTCATATCCAGTCTGGAATAATTGGGGGGTCAGAAAATGCCCCCTGTGCTGAGAAGGTTGCATATTGCCATTCTGACAATATGCAACCTGTATTCTTGCAGGGCAATGGTGATGTCCTTAGGGAAGCGCTGATTTAACCCTTCGACAGGCTAGGTTAAACCGTAAGCTTTAGGTTTTTCCGCCGGAGGGTTCAGAAGAGCCTTGTCGAACCCTGTATTATTCAGCGCTTCCTTAACCCTGCTTTATCTCATTAAGGTAAATAGTCGCGCCAATGACCGCAGCCGGAGCGACTATGATATTCAGCACCGGAATGGTAAGCCCCATCACTGCTACTCCGCCAAAACTTAATGCGCCCAGCCTTACGCTTTTAACCAGTTGGTGTTGTTCTGCGAACAACACGCCTTCGTTTTCAAGTGGATAAGCCATGTATTCCAGCGCCATGCCCCACGCCCCAAACAGCACCCATAAAAAAGGTGCAACCACGTTGATGCCGGGAATAATCGACAGTATCAACAACGGCAAGGCTCTGGTCGCCAGATAGCCGGCGCGTTTGAGTTCTGCGCCAATGACTTTGGCCAAAGGCTGTTCGGCACTTGGCTGAGTCTGTCCGCTTATCATGGCCTTTGTTTTTGCCGCTAATTTTCCGTAAAACGGTGCGCTAATCAAATTAGCCACCACGGTAAAGGTGAAAAAACCGACGATAAAAAAACTGATGAAAAATAACGGCCACAACACCCAGCTCAGCCATTGCAACCAACTGGGGATGAATTGAGCTATCAAATCCGAAATATAAAAATAGCCTAGCATTAAGGCGATGCTATACAAGATCACGTTAATCAAAACCGGAATCATGATGAACGCACGTAATTCCGGGCTGCCCAGTAGTTTTAGGCCTTTAAACAGATAGCCCACCGCTAATACCGGGTTATTGCCTTTTTTATCAAATAACATTTTTCAATCCTCTCACACCTTGCTCGGCAGGATTCAATACGACGCCGCGCTCAGTCACAATGGCCGAAATCAGTTCAGCCGGGGTAACGTCAAATACCGGATTCCAGGCACTCACCAATGACTCATCGTTAATGTAACAGGCCGGCAATAATTCATTCTGGTTGCGCTGTTCGATTTCAATCTGGTCGCCGTTGGCCATGCTCCAGTCTATGGTCGAGGTAGGCGCTACCACCATTACCTTGACGCCATGCTGTTTGGCTAACACAGCCAGGGAATAGGTGCCGATTTTATTGGCCGCATCGCCATTGGCGGCAATGCGGTCTGCGCCCACGATTATCCAGTCGACAGCACCTGATTTCATCAGCCATGCCGCCGCCGAATCGGCAATCAATGTCGCCGGAATGCCGTCTTGCGCCAGTTCCCAGACGGTCAGCCTTGCGCCCTGATTCCAGGGCCGGGTTTCTCCGGCATACACTTTTACGGGTTGTCTTTGATAAGCGCTACGGATAACGCCGAGCGCCGTACCGTAGCCGCCGGTTGCCAGAGCGCCTGCATTACAGTGCGTCATCACGCCTTTAGCGCCCGCCATAATATCGGCGCCCAACTCACCCATTTTGTGATTGGCGGCAATATCATCGGCGTGAATCTTCTCAGCGCAGGCCAGAATTGCCGCTAACGGATTATCAAGCTGTTGATTCAGTACTGCTTTCATCTGATCCAGTGCCCAGAACAAATTGACGGCTGTCGGCCTGGACTTTGCCAGCATCTCAATATCTGCCGCCACCTTTTGCCGCCACTGGCCTGAATCTTTGGAATAATGATGACTGACAGAAAGCACCACGCCGTAAGCCGCAGCAATGCCGATAGCCGGTGCGCCGCGAACGCGCATGGTTGCGATGGCTTCTGTTACGCCTGCCGCATCGCTGTATTCGTCGTAAACAATTTTCTCGGGCAATTGCCGCTGATCCAGCACCTTTAAAGCATCCCCCGTCCATTGCAGGGCTTGTACAGCTAATTTTTTTTGCATCGTCATTATTTATCAAGCCATTTTTATCAAAAAATTAATGGTAAAAAGTTATAATTCCACAACTAAATACAGGAATATCTTATGACAGTTGTCGATACCCTCATCCACGCCCGCTGGATTATACCCGTTGAACCGGAATCAGTAACCTATGAACACCATACGCTGGTTGTCGATGGCGGCCGTATTATCGACCTGCTGCCTACCGAGATTGCCAGGCAAAAATACCAGGGCACGACTACCGAAAATCTGGAAAGCCACGCCTTGCTGCCCGGCTTAATC
>JAQTLI010000186.1 GCA_028714995.1 Methylobacter sp.
TTTTCGATAACTACGCGGCATCTGCCGTCGGTTTTTTGTCTGTCTGTCATGATCGGCTTCCTTGCTTGAAGAACAGGACGCCAAGCGGCGGAAGACGCAGCATCAGTGAATGATACATTTCACCGGTTGCTACGGGGCCCGCTTCAACGCCACCGAAATTGCCCACTCCGCTGCCGCCATAAAGTTCGGCATCACTGTTAAGCACTTCAAGCCAGTAACCGCCGCTTGGCACACCGACCAGATAATTCTCGCGGACGATGGGCGTAAAATTGCATACCACCAACAACGTATCGTCCGGGTTGTAGCCACGGCGCACAAAGCTCAGTATGCTTTTTTCCACATCGTTGTGATCCATCCATTGAAACCCTTCACAACTGAAGTCTTGCTGATAGAGTGCCGGTTCACTGCGGTAAAAACGGTTGAGATCCTCGACCCAGCGCCGTAGCCCGGCATGCTGCGGATATTGCAGCACGCCCCATTCCAGGCTCTCGTCGTGCTGCCACTCGCGTTTCTGTCCGAATTCGCAGCCCATGAACAATAGCTTCTTGCCTGGATGCCCCCACATATAGCCATATAGTAAGCGCAGATTGGCGAACTGCTGCCATTCGTCGCCCGGCATTTTTCCGATCAGCGAACCCTTGCCGTATACCACTTCGTCGTGTGACATAGGCAGCACGAAGTTCTCCGAAAATGCATACCAGATGCTGAATATAAGCTGTGCGTGGTGATATTTCCGGTAAATCGGATCATTTGAAAAATACATCAGGATGTCATGCATCCAACCCATATTCCATTTCAGGCCAAACCCCAGGCCGCCCAGATAAGTGGGACGGGAGACCATTGGCCAGGCAGTTGATTCTTCCGCGAAAGTCTGCGTATCGGGATAATCGCGATAGATAGCCTCGTTCAGGTTGCGTAGGAAAGTAATCGCATCCAGGTTCTCCCGGCCCCCCTTGCGGTTGGGAATCCATTCGCCTTCTTTGCGACCATAATCCAGGTAAAGCATCGACGCCACCGCGTCCAGGCGTAGTCCATCAATATGATATTTATCAAGCCAGAATAACGCGCTGCTGGTTAAAAATGCGCGTACTTCGTGGCGGCCATAATTGAAAATCGAACTATGCCATTCCGGTTGAAAGCCTTGGCGCGGGTCGGCATGTTCGAAAAGATAGGTTCCATCGAAATAGCCGAGGCCATGGGCATCGGAGGGGAAATGCGATGGCACCCAGTCCATGATCACGCCGATGCCGTGCTGATGCATGGTATCCACCAGAAACATGAAATCCTGCGGAGTACCGTAACGTGCCGTCGGTGCGAAATAGCCGACGGTCTGGTAGCCCCATGAGCCATAAAAAGGATGCTCTGTCAGCGGCATGAACTCGACGTGGGTAAAATTCAACTCTGCGACGTAACGGGGCAGCCATTCCGCCATCTCGCGGAAGGTGAGGGAACGGTTGCCGTCTTCCGGAACGCGGCGCCAGGAACCCAGGTGTACTTCGTAAATGGAACAAGGCGCGTTCAGTCGGTTTTTCTCTCCGCGCTGCGCTATCCAGACAGCGTCATTCCAGGCATAATCTAGTTCCCAAACACGGGAAGCAGTTAATGGTGGCATTTCCCAGCAGAAAGCAAATGGATCGCCCTTGTCGGCTATTTTTCCATCGCGAGAAACAATACGATATTTATAGGTTGCCCCTGCCGCGACATCAGCAATAAATCCTTCCCAAATCCCCGAGTCATCGTCACGTAAATGCAGTGCATTCAATTTTACATCCCAATGATTGAACTCCCCGATCACTGAGACGGCAGAGGCATTGGGTGCCCATACTGCAAAGTAGATCCCTTTTACGCCGTCAACTGTGATTCCGTGCGAACCAAGTTTTTCATACAGTCGAAAATGATGGCCTTGTTTAAATAAATAAATATCGAGATCTGTAAGCAGGCCAGCGTGGAATACTGTTGCCACGGGAAGATTCATTAACGTGGACATTTGCTTACCCTCATTGTTTATTTAGGCGGATTCAACTCTTCGGAGTACCACCTCACATAAGAATATGGCGCACTAGCCCCAAGATACCCAGGACAATCAAATACACGGCCACGAAATAATTTAAAAAACCATGGTATCAACAAAATTAATATCCAAAGCATTAAATGCCAGTAAGGATTCGATCACGGCATTCATGACGTTTACCTTAAATAATGACAGCGTAATGGTGAAATTGGGCGTTGTCTGTTCGGTATCGAACATAAAGTCGCTGCCGGCGATACGTCGATTGAAAGAAAACAACAAGCGGATTCGCTGGATCATGCGGCAAGAAGTGGAAAGATTGTTCAGGGGAATTACTTGCGCACCTTGAATCGATGGTGCGATGCGGTTCAGTTTGGCAACGGGACTGCGGGAATCCAAAGAATTATGCCGAAACCTGAACCGCGTCGATTTATTGCCGGTGGGTGGATCCCCGGCTATGCCAAATACGCCGGTGCGCTATATCGAAGAGGTTAAAAACCGGGAGATTTATGATCCGGTACCGTCATTTCAATTGTTTAACGGTTTCCATGTACGCACGGTATTAACCGGTTATCTTCCAGTAGATGCCGAGTCTAAGGGGTTTGCCACACTGCTTGAATGGGTCAATCTTGATTATGTCGATAAAACGCCCTCGATTGGCGGCTCAAAAAATATCATCCGTTTAGGGAATGTTTTGTGGCAATTACCGGCAGTATCGGGAATTTACCCTATGCAGAGAATATGGACATCCAATACGCGCAAGCGGCCATTTTTAGCCCCAGTGATTTTTCATTTCCACATGATGCAATATTAGCGGAAGCAATTCGAAATACTGAAATGACACTGATTGCCGATGTTAATTTGGATTTATTAAAATAAGTTCGTACTCGTGGTGCCGCTCGCAATCTGGCGAATCGACGTGCTGATCTGTATCGTTTAGAGTGGGTGTAGCTTATTATGATTTGTACAATGGAATACTGGAGTTTGGCAGCGGAATGGAAAACGGGTTTAAGTTCTCACGGTAGAGACACCAGCGATGTAATAGCCGGCCGCCCCGAGTATCGTGTTGGATCTCGACATCACCGGGTTCATATCTTTACTTTGCTTTTAATTCGAAAGACCCAACCCGGTCCTTAGATATTTTTTGAAAGTGATAACGTTTGAGTTAGATTCTTTCGGCCATAAAAAATACGTCCATTAGATTTTGCAACAAGAATGTACAACATGAGAGACCGCTGATTTTGCCTTTTCCAGAACCCGTTTTTTTGGTCGCATACCCATGCACCATTCTTGGTCGGGACAGTATCTGTGAAGCCTTGTTTGTCCATTTTTTCTTGCAGCTTTTGGTAGTCCTCCGAAGAGGCGTCATGAAGTTCAATTCGCACTGTAAAACGAGCCATTGCGTTCTTCTCCTTGGTTGCTGTTGACCCACTAATCCGAACAACAATTTAAGATTACGTGATTATAAACCGACCATTAATCAGTTAGTTTTGTAATGAAATGGTCTTTTGATTAATTACCAAGAAACTGAAAATCAACAGCTCAATATGGCCATTTTCCCAACTTGTAACATAATTTTCATTTACTTCTGTTAACATCCAAATACTGTAAACCTATCTTGGGTAACTTTTTTCTGTGTGGCAAATGTTGTTCCCTGATCAATGTCGCCTTTCGGGATAAATCACCCGTGATCATGGCCATGCAAAAACAATTCAATTTCTTTGGCGAACCATCTGAACGCAGTAATTACCGGTTAAGCGGTCATCGACAAAGCTCCTCGTACTCGTAATACAAAATTAAAAGTTTGATTATGGATAATAACACCTATCGAACCATCTGGATTTCCGATTTGCACCTTGGTTCCACCCAATGCCAAGCCGATGTTTTACTCGATTTTCTAAAGCACAATGACAGCAAAAAGCTTTACCTGGTGGGCGATATTATCGATTTTTGGGCGCTTTCCAAGAAAACGTATTGGCCCAGAGATCATAATACGGTGATCCAAAAAGTTCTGAGAAAAGCGAGACATGACACCCAGATTATATACATACCTGGCAACCATGACGAAAACGTAAGGGACTACAACAATTATATCTTTGGCGACATCGTCGTGAAAAATTCAGATATGCACACCACATCCGATGGGAAGCAATTTCTGGTGGTTCACGGCGACGAATACGACACCATCGCCAAATACCACAAGTGGATTGCCAAGCTAGGCAGTGATGGATATGACTTTCTACTTGAGATCAATCGATTTCTACGAATAATCAGGCGTTGGTTTGGCATACAATCACACTTTTCCCTTGCCGCTTTTGTCAAATTTAAAGTCAAGAATTTAGTTCAGTTCATTTCCGATTATGAAGATAGCATCGTCAGCACGCTTAGAGACCAAGGCCTGGATGGCGTTATCTGCGGGCATATACATCATGCTGAAATTAAAGAGATTGATGGATTTTTATATATCAACACAGGGGATTTCGTGGAAAGTTGCACCGCCATAGTGGAGCACTTCAACGGAACTTTGGAACTCATAAAGTGGCACAAGACAGAATCAGCCATTGCTCATAATAAGACCCTGGAAGTCAACATTCACAGATAAATGATCTTTCTACTAACGTAAGCTGCTGTGCCATATAAAATCCCAATAAATTCAATTTAACCATCTTTATAGTGCAATGATTCTGGTTTCCACGGAATCGCACAGAGGCAACTAATCCTATGAATCGCGGTTTTAACATCATTCTTGCGGCACAGTTCTTTTCATCACTGGGGGATAACGCGCTTCTATTCGCTGCTATCGCGCTACTCAAACACCTGGATGCCCCCTCCTGGCAAACCCCTGTATTACAGCAATTTTTCGTTTTCTCCTTTATCGTGCTCGCCCCCTTTGTTGGCGCATTCTCCGATGCGCTGCCGAAAGGACAGGTCATGTTCATTAGCAACGGCATCAAGATAGTCGGTTGCACTGCCATGTTATTGGGTTTGCATCCACTGCTCGCCTATGGCTTTGTCGGCGTTGGCGCAGCTTTATACTCGCCAGCTAAATATGGCATTTTGACAGAATATCTCCCGCCCCAGAAATTAGTATGGGCAAACGGCTGGATGGAAGGCCTGACCGTTGCGGCTATCATTTTAGGCGCCATATTTGGAGGATTATTGATTGGTCATCGTGTTGAGGATCAGGTTGTCCAGCAACTGGGCGGGCTTGAGTTCAATGGGGGCATTGATACCGCCCCCGAGTTCGCTATTTTTGTCATCCTTGCCCTTTATTTCGCGGCGGCGATACTCAATTATTATATTCCCAAGCTGTCCATTGAGCACATTTTGACGAATCGAACACCAGGGTTCCTGTTGGCAGATTTCTGGCGATCTTTCCTGCTCCTGTGGAAAGACCCATTGGGGCAGGTATCTCTCGCGGTAACCTCACTTTTTTGGGGAGCGGGAACGAGCTTGCGTTTCATTATTCTCGCCTGGGCTGCGGTCGCGCTAAAACTCGATCTGGAACAATCAACCCAATTGACCGCAGTCGTCGCAGTGGGCCTTGCCATCGGCTCCGTAATGGCTGCCAAGGCTGTGCCATTGGAACATGCCGTGAAAGTATTGCCCCTGGGGATAGCCATGGGATTGGCTGTATTAGGAATGGTATTAGTGACCGATTGGCGGCTGGCGGTGCTCATGCTGATCATGATCGGAATCCTGGCCGGCAGTTTTCTGATACCGATGAATGCTTTGCTGCAGTATCGGGGCCACCTGCTTATGGGCTCGGGACACTCCATTGCCGTGCAAAACTTCAACGAAAATCTTAGCATTTTATTAATGCTTGGAGCTTATGCGTTGATGATCGATGCCGGATTTTCGGTGCATACCATTGTGATCGTGTTCGGGCTATTTGTATCGAGTACGATGGGTTGGCTCGCCAAAAAACATGGTCATGATCAGGATTAATAGATAGGATGTTACCTGTTAATTCTGGATTTTGAACTGCCACAATTTTCTTTTTTCAGAGGATGCTATGACTAAACCCATTACCCCATTGCTCGCCGCCGATGCCATTATTGAGCTAACCGATTTCCCTGATCGCCCCATAGTATTGATTGAGCGCGCCAATCCGCCTTTCGGCTG
>JAQTLI010000187.1 GCA_028714995.1 Methylobacter sp.
CAACGCGTCTGCAATACCTTGAAGCTATGGGCATTGATGTCTGGGTACCCCGGGCATCCGCCAATCATGAACAATCATTTGCCGTAATTGAAAATGCCGATAGCTTTTCGCCTGCTGGATCTGAATCCACAGAATCTGTAATATGGAATTCATTGCAAGCAGAAGTCGCCAGCTGTACCAAATGTTCGTTATGTAAAACGCGCACCCAAACAGTTTTTGGATCGGGCAATAAACATGCAGACTGGATGGTGATTGGTGAAGCACCGGGACAAAGCGAAGATCAGCAAGGTTTACCCTTTGTCGGCAATGCGGGTCAACTGTTAACAGAAATGTTAAGGGCGATCGGTCTTGATCGGGAATCAGTCTTTATTACCAATGTAGTAAAGTGCAGACCTCCCGGTAACCGTGATCCCAAGCCAAACGAAATTGAAGCATGTAATGAATATCTACAGCGACAACAAGCGCTTGTTAAACCAAAAATCATACTGGCTGTAGGACGTATCGCTGCCCAGGCATTATTAAAAACAGATGAGCCATTAGCTAAACTAAGAGGCAAAGTACATATTTTGAATGATACGCCAGTTGTTGTAGTCTATCACCCTGCGTACTTGTTACGATCTTTGTCAGATAAGCGTAAAGCTTGGCTGGATTTACAGTTAGCGATGCAAACTTATAACAAAATTAAAGGTTGATCATGTGGGGATTGTTAGAAAAAATAAAAAGCTTTGTAATTTATGATGCCGATAGAGAGTTCTATGCCAAAGTATTTCCTGATTCCGTGGGCGGCGACTATTTAATGCGCATTCGAAAAATGACCAATGCTGATCTGCCCGGGGTTCTGGAGATTGAAAGAGCCAACTATAAATTCCCCTGGGGCGAAGACATCTTTAAAGACTGCTTTAAAGCGCGCTATAGTTGCTGGGTATGTGAAAATCAGGGCAAAATTCTGGGATTTAGCATTCTTTCTATCGGTGTAGGCGAGGCGCATATTTTGAATATTTGTGTGGCACCTACCGCACAGAAAAAAGGCATCGGCCGTAAAATGATGGAAAACTTGATTGAAGTAGCCCGCGGTCAAGCAGATACCATGTTTCTGGAAGTCAGGCCATCCAATAGAGTCGCTATTGCCCTTTATATGGACATGGGATTCAACGAAATCGGCATCAGAAAAGATTATTACCCCGCTGAGAATGGCCGTGAAGACGCCATCATGCTTGCGCTGGAACTTTTTTGATTATACAGCGAATGCATGAGACCACCTTGGGCTGACTAAAAAATTACACGTAGTTTATGTAATGTCATTGGCTTTGTCGTATCATGATTGCTTGTTTACTTGAGTTAATCGAGATAGTGTTATTTCCTCAAAGATGCACTATCTCACATTTCAAAAAAGTAATCCTCCGCCTATACTGCCTACATCTTCAAATATTCATTTCAATTTAGTATTTATATCAATTCAGATTGCAGTAATGCTCATTTCGTTCAAAGCTAACACAAGTCTATAGCTTTCTAAATCCATAAAAATTTTAAGTTTTTATTGCTGAAACTGGGAAAAAATCAAATCCCATCTATACTTTAATATAGTTTATTTGAGAATTGATGAATGACCAACAGCCAATTGATTACTTGCAGCGACGAACAACATATCGCTAATGAACCTACAGAATTTAATATGTTTTTGTTGTCGGACACAGATGCCTTTAAATTTACCGATAACAAGTTGTCAGATAATTTCTTAAAAAATCTTGTTTTTCTTGTTGCCAGAAAGCCAAAACGATTAATTACCCATATTCAACGCATTTATTATTGTTACCAGGCAAATTTACAGGAACAGCTTTTTGCTGCACTGGTTGATTTACTGGTCATTTTGAATAGAAGGGGAAAGGCAATCAGTCGACGCATGATAATTGGGACAAAATCAAAGTTGTCTCGAGAACAATATAAGATACTGCAGGAGTTTATGGTTAAGGATTTTGATGTCACACTGCTGCCCGGCAATGAATATTCTGTTTTTACAAAAGGCATGATTGGCACCAGAAATTTGCTTCAACAGATTGAAGCACCTAATGATCAGAAGCATGACCCCCTGGATCTGGCTTACGATTATATTGAATATAGCCAGCTGGATGAAGCAATGGACATCCTGGAAAATGCCGTAATAAATGCCCCCCAGAGACTGGAACTGCATCAGTGCTTATTAGAACTTTATAAATCGACTCTCGACACTTCGAGATTTATGAGAATGTTTCATATTATAGCGGGGTTGGATGTAGTCATGCCCGACGACTGGGGTACATTACAAGCGTTTTTTAATGAGCATAAAAATGAAAGATAAACTAAAAAGCCCTTTAAAAATCGCTCTTCATGGCATAGATGGGCGCACTTATAAAATGATGGTGATGTATCTTCAAGGTCCCTGTAAAGGGGCCGCTGTAGTTGTTGAAGATCTGAATGCTGAAGTTGATATGATCGATGCCGATTCTGTTCAAGCCCAAAAGCTGCTTGAACAGAAGCTGACTAAATCGGCCAGGCCGATTATTGTATTATCCCTACAAGAACTGACATTCGAAAATATTCTATATGTAAAAAAACCGGTCAAGACCGACGATCTGCTGTTTGCCTTGAGCGAAGCCGGTACGATGTTGTCGGCAAAGAAAAAACCGAGCAACCAAGTTAGCTCCTATACTGAAAATACAGTCACTCGTCAGTCGCAAGAATCAATTGACCAAATTGAAAGTCGTTTACCACCAGAAAAAAATCAGGTTAAAAAGCAGACTACAAATACTAATGAACAGAAAAAAACATCAAAACATCAAACTGCCATGCAACTTGATGAAGGAAAATTTAATGCATATATAGGGTCTGTTCCGGGTCTGGATGTGAATGATCCGAAGCAATTTCCCGATGCAGTTTACAATCCTAAAGATTATTTTCAGGGATACGTTCAGTCAGCCTTAATGGTAGCAAGCGCCAAAAAACAGGTGATGCACTTAAATTCAGGCTGGAAGCCGCTCATTATTTTTCCTCATAACCATGAAATATGGCTTGATGCTGATGACAAACAACTGAGAGCTTTTGCCAGCGTGGCAATGAATAAAATTTCAGGTCCGGGGATAACGCTTACTCCGGCGGAGCCAAGTGTAGCCCCCATCAAGGAGGACTTAGAAAAGTTTCATGATAAGGATGCATTTGTGTGGAAGCTTGCTGTATGGACATCAAAAGGGCGTTATCCAAACGCTTTAGATATTCAAAGACCGGTTTTTTTAAGGCATTGGCCAAACTTTACTCGCCTTGTTATTACACCGCATGCATTAAGGATTTCAGCATTACTTATGGCAAGTCCCAGAACCTTACCTGAAATCGCTGAAGTTTTAAACATTAAACCGCAATATGTATTCGTATTTATCAGCGCAGCTTATGCGCTCGGGTTGATTGGACAAACTAAAAGAGAAGCCACTGAAATCATTCAACCATCAGTCATCAAAAAAAGTGAGCAACAAGGCTTGTTAAGTAGAATTATCGGAAAATTGCGTGCAAATAAATCATAAAGTTGGAGCAATATGAGTCAATACAAAATCATTTTTACCGGCCCGGTAGGAGCGGGTAAAACAACAGCCATCGAAGCAATCAGCGATATACCGCCAATTAAAACAGATGCTTCTGCCAGTGACATGACAAAAAGCAAAAAATCATCGACAACTGTAGCCATGGACTACGGAATTATGAATCTTGCCGGTGGTGAGAAAATCCATCTTTATGGTACACCCGGGCAAGAACGTTTTGATTTTATGTGGGATATCCTGATTACAGGCGGCATAGGCCTGATTTTGCTACTTGATAACACAAGAGCGGATCCATTTCAGGATATGAAATTCTTTCTGGATTCATTTCAGAAATTTATAGCTGAAACTAATGTAGCCATTGGAGTGACGCAAATGGATCTGAGTAATAAGCCAACTATTAACGATTACCATATCCAGCTGCAAGGGATGGGAATTAAACCACCGGTATTTTCTGTTGATGCCAGAGTCAAAAATGATGTCTCACTTTTAGTGCAGTCATTATTGTATTCTCTGGATCCCGGAATTGAGGCATGACACATGAATGCCTATTCGTTAACAGAAGGACTCTACCTGTATCCGACGCCGACCGGTACTTATTATGCTACCTGTTCTGTGGAAACCGATAAGCCGCGTCAATTTTTAAGGGCCTTACTAAAACAGCCGCAAACCTGTGCGCTCAATGCAACCAATCTGCAGCAACTGATGAGCCAGGATGAAGAACAAAAATGCATGGAATTGCTGCATCACTGCCAAAAATTAGGCTGGATTCAGGGACTTGATGCCGTACTTGAATATCCACAGGGCGCATTAGAAGAAATTTTGCCTACGCTGTTAAGTAAAATTTCAGAACATGGCAAAGTGTTATTAGCCGATAGCCAAGGTTTCTATCTGGCCAGCCATGGATTTCCACATGAAGTTGCCGAAGAGCTATCGGCTTTAAGTGCTGAAATTGCATCCGTGCATGATCGCCGATCTGGTTTGTTGATGAACAACATGGGGTTGGCGAGTCACGCTTGGGCAGTAATTGATGCGACCGGTAATAGTCAGGTTGGATTCTGGCCATTATTTATCGGCAATAATCGCTTTGTTGTTGCCATTTCAGGAATACCCCATTTTAACCAATCGGAATTTGTTTCTCTGGTTTGGGCATTAAGCATACGCTATACAACTAAATAACATTAAATCTAAATTTACTTTCACAAGCTTACCAAAAAAGAGGAAATAAAAATGCGCGCAGATATGCTGACTTCTATATTAACAGAACTTAATGGTACTTCAGCAGATATACAAGCATCAGGCGTTATATCAACCGATGGACTGATGATGGCCTCTGTATTACCCGCCGGCTTGGATGAAGACAGGGTTGGTGCGATGAGCGCAGCAATGCTTTCTTTAGGTGACAGAACAGCTAAAGAATTGGCAAGAGGTACATTAGAGCAGGTGTTAATTAAAGGTGCATTGGGATATGTACTAATGACTTATGCCGGTGAAGAATCGGTGTTAACGGTCATGGCAAAACCAAATGCTAAATTAGGTCTGATTTTTCTGGATGTAAAACGGGCAGCAGAGAGTATTGCTGATTTGTTATAGCCACTTAATCAAGAGGACAACAAATGCTTCACGATATGAAACCTGAAGATATAGTTGGAGATTACCAAGAGGTTATCCTGAATTTATTTGGCAATATGACTCGTAAGATTTTATATACCCAAGTTGAAACCCCTTATCCAGATGGCAAACTCATCGTCTCCACAACGGACATTAGTGGTGTGATTACCCATGTAAACAAATCCTTTATTGAAATGTCCGGCTACACCGAAGAAGAATTGATCAATACGCCACATTCAATTTTACGGCATCCGGATATGCCGCCGGCGGCCTTCAAAGATCTGTGGGACACCGTACAAAAAGGTAGTAAATGGCAAGGGTTTGTAAAGAATCTGCGTAAGGATGGTGGTTATTATTGGGTCAAAGCAACCGTCATCCCAAATGTCCGAAACGGTAAAGTAACGGGTTATACCTCCGTGCGTCGAAAACCCTCTCGAACCAAAGTAGAAGAGTGCATCAAGCTTTATCCGACTTTGTTTTAATCTACACGGAATCAAATCATGTCGAATTTATTTACAATCAGTCCAGATTTTTCCCCTGATCACATTTCCGGTTGGTATATCTTTAATACCTGGCTTCAAAAGCAGACAGGGGAAGCTATCCATTTGGAAATGTATGACGATTTTCATAGCCAAAGAGAAGCTATCAAAAGCGATAAAATAGATTTAATTTATGCTAACCCCTTTGATGCCGCCATGCTGGTACGTGAAAAAGGCTTTTTACCCTTGGTAAAACCCGTTGGCAGAACCGATGAAGCTATTATTGCCGTCAATGCCAAAAATACTGTAGAAGACGTAGATCATTTGTTACCCGGCATTAAAGTTGCTGTCACTGAAGACCCTGATGTTCACTTGATGGGCATGATAATGCTGGAACCCGGCGACTTGGACGCCAATAATGTAGAAATAAATGTTTATGATACTTACGTTCTGATTGCAAAACATTTATTACGCGG
>JAQTLI010000188.1 GCA_028714995.1 Methylobacter sp.
ACCAATGTGATTCCACACAACGCCAAGGTTAAAACCTTTATTAAGGATATTACCCCGATTATCGCAATGAAGCCGGACGCATTGATTATGGCTGACCCCGGTTTGATTATGATGACGCGGGAAGCTTGGCCGGACATGCCGATACATCTGTCGGTACAGGCCAATACCGTCAACTATGCCTCGGTAAACTTCTGGAAAAGCATGGGCGTTGAGCGCGTCATTTTGTCCCGCGAGCTTTCACTGGACGAGATTGAGGAAATCCGCCAGCTTTGCCCTGATACGGAGCTTGAAGTGTTTGTCCACGGCGCGTTATGTATCGCTTATTCCGGCCGCTGTCTGTTATCCGGTTATTTCAACCACCGCGACCCTAATCAGGGCACTTGCACCAATTCCTGCCGCTGGAAATATGACACCCTGCCCGCGCATGAAAATGCCGAAGGCGATTACGTGCTGGATGGCGGCGCGCTGTCCATGTCTGACATCAGTAACGCCAGCTGCGGCGGAGCGGAACGGCACCCGTTGGCCGACAAGGTGTATTTTCTGGAGGAAGAAGGCCGCAAGGGTGAGTTGCTGCCGGTGATGGAAGATGAGAACGGCACCTACATCATGAATTCGAAAGACTTAAGAGCCATCGAGCATGTGCAGCGCCTGGTCGAAATCGGCGTGGACAGCCTTAAAATAGAAGGCCGCACCAAGTCGCATTATTACGTGGCGCGCACTGCACAAACCTATCGTCAGGCGATTGATGATGCGTTGGCGGGCCGCGCATTCCAGCCTGAACTGATCGGCGTTCTGGAAAACCTTGCCAACCGGGGGTATACCGACGGTTTTTATCAGCGCCACCATACCCACGAACAGCAAAACTATATGACCGGTTATTCCAAAAGCCATCAGCAGCAGTTTTGCGGTGAAATTAGAAGCTATGACAGGGAAACCGGACTGGCGACAGTCGATGTCAAAAACAAGTTTTCGGTCGGCGATAAACTGGAACTGATACTGCCGGAAGGCAATCAGGATATTATTGTCGAACGCATGGAAGGTATGTATGGACAAGCCATGGAAGAAGCATCCGGCGGCGGCTATGAAGTAAAAATACCGATTCCGGAGACTCACAGCAGTAACGGCCTGTTAGCACGCTATACTTGAACGAACAATTAACCCTGTAACTTAATCCTGTGAGGCTTGAATCATGACCTTTACTACCGCCGATCTTTGCGATGCCCATTCACACGAAGAGCACTTCCAGATTGCCGAGCCCATGTTCAAATCTTATGGCGCTAACCCGATCTTTTGCGGCCAAATTACCACCGTCAAAGTTTTTGAAGATAATGTTCTGGTCAAAAAAGTCCTGGAAGAAAAAGTTCAAAACAGGGTATTGGTTATTGATGGCGGCGGCTCCCACCGATGCGCCTTGGTGGGCGATAATCTGACAAAGATTGCCGTCGATAATGGCTGGCAGGGTATTATTGTTTATGGATGTATTCGGGATTCTGCCATTATTAACCAGTTCCCGATTGGCATACGTGCACTGCATACGCATCCATTAAAAAGCCATAAAAAAGATCATGGCGACCGTGACTTATTAGTCACTTTCGCCGGTGTCAATTTCAAACACAATCATTTTTTATATGCTGATTCCGATGGAATTATCGTATCGGAAACAATGTTGAGTTAAAATAACATCAAATTAACCTAGCAAAGAAGTCAAGATATGCAAATTTTACTCGCCAACCCCCGTGGATTCTGTGCCGGTGTAGACCGGGCTATCGAAATCGTTGACCAGGCTCTTCAGGCTTTCGGGGCTCCAATTTACGTCCGTCACGAAGTTGTTCACAACCGTACGGTTGTTGACGGTCTTAAAGAAAAAGGCGCTATTTTTATTGAAGATTTAAATGACGTGCCGGTCGGCTCTTATCTGATCTTCAGTGCTCACGGCGTTTCCAAACAAGTACAGCAGGAAGCTAAAGAACGTAATTTAACGGTTTTTGATGCCACCTGTCCTCTGGTCACCAAGGTCCATTTACAGGTTGCCAAACATGCAAAAGAGGATCGCGAAGTTATTCTCATCGGTCATGCCGGACACCCTGAAGTTGAGGGCACCATGGGGCAATATGAACGGTGCACAGAAAATGGCGGCATTTATCTGGTAGAAACCCCGGAAGACGTTAAAAACCTGGTGGTAAAAAATCCCGATAATCTGGCTTATGTCACGCAAACGACTTTATCGATGACTGATACCAAGATCATGGTCGATGCCTTAAGGGCACGCTTTAAAGCCATACAGGAACAGAAAAAAGACGACATCTGCTATGCAACACAAAACCGTCAGGATGCAGTTTTTGAACTGGCCAAAACGGCTGACCTTATCCTTGTTGTCGGTTCGCCAAACAGCTCTAATTCCAACCGTTTACGCGAGATCGCTGAACAACTGGGCAAGCAGGCTTATCTGATTGATACGGCAAAAGATATGCAACAGAGCTGGTTTGATGACATTAACGTGGTCGGCGTCACCGCCGGAGCCTCTGCGCCGGAAGTTTTGGTGCAGGAAGTAATTAACCAGTTAAAGCAATGGGGCGGACAATCGACTATTGAGATTCAAGGCATAGAAGAAAAAGTGGTATTTTCTTTACCTAAAGAGTTGAAAAAACACATCAGCCTATAATTCCAGTAAGGGGTGGCCACTAAAGAGGTCGCCCCAACATCTTACCTGCTCCCCCTCCCCTTTAAATCAGAACCGATCATAAAAACTGGTTTCTGTAACTTATTTGTTGATAACATTATTCTTATTTTTATTGAGAGAAATTTATGCCCCTTACCGCAATGGATCTTGTTACCCAAGCCAAAAAACATATTGTTGAAATTGATGTGACTGCTGCAAAAAATGCACTGGAGGCCAGCCTTGTCCTGGACGTCAGGGAGCCTGCCGAGTATGCTGCAGGCCATTTGCCTGGTGCTTTCAACATACCTCGTGGTGTATTAGAATTCAAAATAGATTCGCATCCTGATTTTCAGGATAAGCATGATGCTCATATCATCGTTTACTGCCAGACCGGCGGGCGCTCTGCGTTAGCAACAGAAGCATTAAATAAGATGGGCTTTAGCAATGCTGTCAGCATGGCCGGCGGATTTAAGGCATGGGCAGAAAGTGGTAATGAAATAGTCTAAATGTCAGACCTCGAAGTTATCCGCCTGGATAAATGGTTATGGACTGCGCGTTTTTTTAAGACGCGCAAACTGGCCGCTGAGGCTATTTCCGGCGGCAAAGTTCATGTTAGCGGCCAACGTACAAAACCTGGCAAAGAAGTCAAACCCGGCGCCACCCTATCCATCAGCAAAGACAATTACAAGTGGGACATCACCATTATCGCCATTAATGGTCAGCGGCGTTCAGCCAAAGAGGCGGTTTTGCTCTACGAGGAAAGCGCTGATAGCCTAGCGAAACGCGAGCAGCAGATCATTAAGAATCGTGAGCAGCGGGAACTGTTTGATTTCAGCGGAAGTGACCACAAACCGAACAAAAAAGAGCGCCGGTTAATTCACCGCTTCAAGCAGGAATGATTACAGACAGGTCGGAGGCTTAGGCAGCCCCGCCAGCTTGCATGCATATTTTAATGGCCCATCGGGAAACAATTTATGCAAATAGCGGCTATTGCCTTTTGCCTCGCCCAGTTCCTTGCAAACAGCTTTGGTAAAGACCCTCGCATTAGGCAAATGCTTAAACTGCTGATAATAATGCCGGATAAAAAAAATAATTTCCCAGTGCGCATCGCTCAGCTGAATATTGTTAAGTTCCGCAAGCTGCCTGGCGACATCTTCATTCCAGTCGGCAAGGTTTACTAAAAATCCCTGCTCGGTTGTTTCCAGGCACTTGTCTTCAACCATCAAGCCCATGATTGAATCACCGGATTATTAACGGTCAATTCAACCAGCTCGGAATAATCAATCACTTCGATGCCGTTAACCAACTCATCCGCAGTAATTCCTCGGACGACAATGTCATCTGACAAGACACAAAGGCGATTACGCTTAAGTTGCTGCGTTAACATACCGCTTAACAAACCATTTTGCAAAATCCGCAGCACTGCGTTTTCAAGGAACACCACAACATCGCCGGAATCGATGCGCTCCAAAATGGCAGTCTCAATCGGTGACTGAAAAATAAGATGCAGCACGTTAAGCGCTGTCCGTTAATTTAAGGCCGATAATCCCAACAACTACCAGCGTAATTGAAAGCAAGCGATACCAGTCGGCAGATTCTTTAAAAAGAACAATACCCAGGACAGCAACACCTACAGCGCCCATCCCCGTCCAAACGGCATAAGCAGTTCCCAGCGGCAAAGTTTTAATTGCCAGCATCAACAAATAAAAACTACAGCCACCGGACGCCATCGTGACAATACTCGGCCAGAGCTTAGTAAATCCCTGGTTATATTTAAGACTTAAAGCGAATACTATTTCCGCTAACCCCGCAGAAAATAAAAGAAACCACGCCACGAACACCCCTTTTTGTAGTACATGAATAGTAAATATTTTACAATAAACCGGGATATGGCACAGTAATAGATGAATCTGCGCCAAGAACCCGGATAAACTTAAAAACCTCCAAAAGATAGGCTGCAAATTCACTCGAGTAGCACCGGTTTTGAAACCATCATACAGCGTTATATACAAGAGATTAAAATAGAAGACCGACAAGAAAGCAAAAAAACTGATTTTTTACCCCCAGCAGGCAATGCCCATTACTTCCACATCAGTACCTACACAACGCAAAATAATTACGGTTACACAACTTAACCGTGAAACCAGTCAGTTACTTGGCGATCATTTCCAGTCTGTTCTGGTAGAGGGTGAAATATCCAATTTAAGTACGCCCTCTTCTGGACATATTTATTTTTCCCTGAAGGATGCCAATGCCCAGGTACGCTGCGCCATGTTTCGCACTCAGCAGCGCCGGCTGGCGTTTAAACCGGAAAACGGCAAACAGGTCATCGTCAAGGCGCAAGTCAGTCTGTACGAGCCTAGAGGCGACTACCAGCTTATTATCGAGCATATTGAAGAAGCAGGAGACGGCGCTTTACGCAGAGCGTTTGATGCATTAAAGCTGAAACTGTCCGAAGAAGGCCTGTTCGACAGTGCATACAAACAAAGTATCCCTGCCCTGCCAAGCGCAATCGGAGTCATCACCTCACCGTCAGGTGCAGCAATCAGGGACATACTGACCGTGTTAAACAGGCGTTTTGCCGCTGTGCCGGTTATTATTTACCCGGTTGCCGTACAGGGAGACAACGCAAAACATGAAATTGCCAGAGCCATAGCCACGGCTAATAGGCTCAAACAATGCGATGTGATTATTCTCGGGCGGGGCGGCGGATCACTGGAAGACCTCTGGGCCTTCAATGAAGAAATTGTTGCCCGCGCTATTTTCGCCAGCGAAATCCCGATAATTTCAGGCATAGGCCACGAAACAGACTTCACCATTGCCGATTTTGTAGCCGATTTACGCGCAGCAACACCCTCAGCCGCCGCTGAACATGCAACGCCTGACCAACAGCAATGGATGTCCCGATTCATGCATCTGGAATCAAGGCTGCAACAACAACTGCAACGAAAGCTAAACCAAAAACAACAGACCCTGGACTGGTTAATCAAGCGGCTGCAACAGCAACACCCGGGTCAGAAACTGGCAAGAAATACACGGCGCATGGATGAACTGAAATCAAGACTCAACCAGGCCATTCAGACAAAACTTCGTCATAACAGAAGTCTTATTGAAACAAGATCAGCCAAATTGTGGCAACACATCCCCAGCATCACTATAAACAGCCATAAACAACGGCAACTTTATTTGAGCAAACGCCTGATTAGCGCAATCGAACGCAAGCTTGAACAATTTAATCTGCGCTTATTAAACTCCAGCCAAACCTTGCATGCCGTCAGTCCGCTGGCAACGCTGAACCGTGGTTATGCGATGGCAATCCACCAGCCTACTGGAAAAATAATCCGCTCCACCGAACAGTTAGCCATAGGCGATATGGTTCAAACCCGCCTCGCACAAGGCCAAGATCGGAAGAGCAC
>JAQTLI010000189.1 GCA_028714995.1 Methylobacter sp.
GCAACAATGTAATATCAGGTGAAAATCCTCGCCATATTGCTATTATTATGGATGGTAATGGCCGATGGGCGCAGAAAAGGTTTATGCCTCGGGCAATTGGTCATCAGGCCGGGGTTAAAACGGTCAGAAAAATTGTAGAGTATTGCGCTGAACAAAAGATCGAAGTCTTAACCTTATTCGCTTTCAGCAGTGAAAACTGGCGTCGGCCGGAAGAAGAGGTTTCCTTGTTGATGGGTCTGTTTATGGCGACCTTGCAGCGAGAAATTAATAAGCTTGATCGTAATAACATCCGGTTACGATTTATTGGTGACAGAACTGCATTCTCCGATAAGTTACAGGCCAAAATGGCTGAGGGTGAGGCACAAACAAAAGATAATGATGCCTTGACCCTTGTTATTGCGGCAAATTATGGCGGCCGCTGGGATATGTGTCAGGCTTTCAGGAAAGTTACGGAAAAAATAGCTGCCGGGGAACTGAACAATCAAGATATCAGTGAACAGTTGATTAATCAACATCTGTCAACCGCTGACCTGCCTGAACCCGACCTGTTCATCAGAACGGGCGGCGAGCAACGTGTTAGTAATTTCTTGTTATGGCAATTAGCCTATACAGAGCTGTATTTTACAGCAACGCTCTGGCCGGATTTTGACCAGAATTCACTTGGAGATGCTATTAAGAGCTTCAAAAGTCGGCAAAGACGCTTTGGTCATACCGGCGAGCAAGTGCTTAATAAATCAATCACTCTATAACTTTTAACTCTAATAATTTATAAAAAATGTTATTACAGCGAATTATAACCGCGTTAATCTTGGTTCCTCTGGTTGTTCTGGCAGTTTTCAAGCTGCCATCAGAGTATTTTTCATTGGTTTTAGGCCTGATCACTCTTGTTGCTGCATGGGAATGGGGTAACCTTGCAGGCATTAATTCGCTAGTTAAACGCGGAGTATTTTTGCTTGCGCTGATCCTGCCAATGATGGGTATTCATTTTTGGACGCAAATTCTGGAGTTGACTGCTCAAGTGTTAGATTGGCCTGATGTCAGGACTTATTCCGGCGCTCTGGAATGGCTGGTTATAGCGCCAGTGCTGTTCTGGATATTGACTATGATATTAATCAGAAGTTCGCCTACAGGTGTTTTAAATCTAAAACTAAAAACACGCTATAAGGCATTGATTGGTTGGTTTGTTTTGTTGGCTTTCTGGATGTTTTTATCCAGATTAAAAGCTTTTTATGGCGCAGAAATGGTTATGTACCTTCTGGTCTTGATTTGGGCCGCGGATATTTCAGCTTATTTTGTTGGCAAGAAATATGGAACAATCAAGCTGGCACCTGAAATCAGCCCGGGTAAAACAGTTGCCGGACTTTATGGCGCGTTAATAGCCGGCTTTATCTGTCCTGTCATTTTAAGCCTGAGTTATGGCTTTGAATTTATGATCGCATCGGATTTTGTTTTGCTGTCCGTGCTGACTGTGTTGGTTTCCATTTATGGTGATTTATTTCTTAGTGTGGCCAAACGCCAACAAGGCGTAAAAGACAGCGGCTCAATACTGCCGGGTCATGGTGGTATCCTGGATAGAATTGACAGTTTGATTGCTGCGACACCGTTTTTTTATGCCGGTATTTATTTGATTTATAGGCTTGTTTCATGAAGGGCATTTGCATACTCGGAGCGACAGGATCCATTGGCGTCAGCACGTTAGACGTTGTTGCAAGACATGCGGATCTCTATAAAGTCATCGCTTTAACAGCCAATAACAATATAGATGTGTTATATGAACAATGCCTGATACATCATCCAGAAGTTGTTGTAGTGGTGGATGAGAGCAAGGCTCAGGCTTTTAAAGAAAAGTTAAAAAACTCGACGGTCTCGGATATCAAGGTGTTATCAGGTGTAAAAGCGCTTGAGCAAGTCGCAACACTGGATAACGTTGATTCTGTAATGGCAGCTATCGTAGGCGCGGCAGGCTTGTTGCCGAGTCTGGCGGCAGCAAAGGCGGGCAAAATAGTATTGCTGGCTAACAAAGAAGCCTTGGTCATGTCAGGCACTATTTTCATGCAAGCCATTGCTGAGTCTGGGGCGCAATTGCTGCCTATCGACAGCGAACATAACGCGATATTCCAGTGCATGCCTGCCGGATATAAAACCGGTATGCAGGCAAAAGAAGCCAGACGTATTTTACTGACGGCTTCAGGCGGCCCTTTTCGGGAAATGCCGGTGGATCAGCTGGTTAATGTAACACCCGATCAAGCGGTAGCTCACCCCAACTGGGATATGGGCAGAAAAATTTCCGTGGATTCTGCAACCATGATGAATAAAGGCCTGGAAATGATCGAAGCCTGTATTCTATTCGATATGAATCCGGATCAAATACAGGTGGTCATACATCCGCAAAGCGTTATCCATTCGATGGTGGATTATGTTGACGGAACGGTTTTGGCGCAAATGGGTAACCCGGATATGCGTATTCCCATTGCTCATTCAATGGCTTGGCCGGAACGGTTTGATTCCGGCGTTGAGCCGTTGAATATTTTTGATGTCGGGCGTATGGATTTCCATGAACCTAATCTGGAACGCTTCCCCTGTCTGCGTTTGGCTTACGAGGCGATTAATGCAGGCGGTATCATGCCGACCGTTTTAAATGCAGCAAACGAAATAGCGGTAGAGGCGTTTTTGGATGAACGTGTCCGTTTTACCGATATTCCGGTCATTATTGAGTGTAGCATGAAAAAATTCGAGGTTAAGGTGGCGGATACCCTGGAGATTATTTTAGACATAGATCAGCAGGCCAGAATAGCGGCCAAACAGATTATTGAAGAGTTAAATAGGTAGTGGATTTCATGCATACCCTGTTTTATTTCATAGTTGCCATCAGTGTTCTGGTTTCATTTCATGAACTTGGACATTTTTGGGTTGCGCGTAAAGCAGGAGTAAAAGTACTCCGATTTTCCGTAGGTTTTGGCAAGGTTTTATGGTCTTATCAGAAAAATCCTGAAGCGACAGAGTATGTATTATCGGCAATCCCGCTGGGTGGTTACGTCAAGATGGTCGATGAGCGGGAAGGAGCAGTTAAGGAAGAAGATCTGCCTTTTGCCTTCAACCGCCAATCGTTATTGGCCAGAACAGCAATCGTCGCTGCAGGCCCGGTGTTTAATCTGGTTCTCGCAGTTGCCTTGTTCTGGAGTGTACTGGTTATTGGCGAGACCGGCATAAAACCGATACTCGGCGCGGTAGAGCAGGGCACATTAGCCGCACAGGCAGGTTTTGTTGAAGGCGATGAAATCCTGTCAGTTAATGACAAGTCAACGCCAACATGGACTGAAGCATTGAGCGTATTAATCGGTTCAGCGCTTGAAGGACAACAGGAAATCAAGATTGCAGTAAAAAACTTCGACGATCAGCAAAGCCTTAGAACGCTTCATATTGCTGAAAAAGACACTGAGAATCCAGACGTGCTGTATCAACGTTTGGGCTTTAAACCCTGGTCGCCGAAATTGCAACCTATTATAGGCAAGATCCTTGCTGACAGCGCAGCACTGGCTGCGGGTTTGCAACAGGGTGATCTGATTGTTAGCGCTGATGGTGTATCTATGAATGATTGGATGCAATGGGTCGGCTATGTAAAAAATCACCCTGGCGTTGCTATAAACCTGATTATCGAGCGTGATGGCGCTCGCTTGCCAATAACCATAACGCCAAAAAGTGTGGAAGTTGAACAGAAGCCTGAAGGTAAAATCGGCGCGTCAGTTTATGTGCCCGAAGAACTAATGAATTCAATGCTTGTTGAATATTCATTGTCGCCGTTGGAGGCAATACCTGCTGCCATAGAAACAACCTATTCTTATTCCGTCAGCACCTTAAAAATGATGGCCAAAATGCTAATTGGCAAGGCATCTGTAGAAAATTTAAGCGGTCCTATCAGTATTGCTCAGTATGCTGGACAGTCTGCCACTATGGGTTTTGTGCATTTCATAAAGTTCATGGCATTGGTCAGTGTCAGTTTAGGCGTGTTAAATTTACTGCCGATACCGGTGTTGGATGGCGGGCATTTAATGTTTTTTGCCATAGAAGGCATTAAAGGCAGTCCTGTTTCGGAAAAGATACAGATATTCTTCCAACAAGTCGGCATTGCATTGCTTGTATCATTAATGGTGCTGGCAATGTTTTTGGATATTCAGCGTTTATTTCAATGATTCAGGCACAAGGCTAATAACGCAAAGCACAAATTTTTAGTCCTGAGCATTAGCTAACATTTATTTAAGAAAATACGAGAAGTTCATGAAAAAAATTATTAAGATTGCCGCGTTATCGCTACTCGGTCTGACTTTACCCGTAGCGCATGCCGATGAAAATGCCATTAGACAGGCTCTGGCCAAGTCTATGCCAGCGGTAAAAGTGGAATCAGTCAAGCCATCTCAAATAAAAGGTCTTTATGAGGTCGTAGTGGGCGCTGATATCTTTTATGCTTCTGAGGATGGTAAATATTTAATCCAGGGTCGGTTGATTGATATTGAGTCGCGCACCGATCTAACTGAAGAAAAATTAAGTGCCGCACGCAAACAGGCCATCGATAAACTCGGTCAGGATAAAATGATCGTGTTCAAGCCAAAGAAAAGTAAATATACGGTTACTGTGTTTACCGATATAGATTGCGGTTATTGCCGTAAATTGCATTCAGAACTTGATCAATACATGGCTGAAGGCATTACAATTCAGTACCTGTTTTTCCCCAGGGCAGGAAAAGGTTCAGAGTCATATGATAAAGCCGTATCGGTCTGGTGTGCTGATGACCGCAAAGCCGCTTTAACTGCAGCAAAAAAAGGCGAGGCACTTGCGGCTAAGACTTGTAATAACCCGGTTGATGAGCATATGCAATTGGGTGCGGCTTTTGACGTGAAGGGAACGCCAATGATCGTTACCGAAAAAGGCAGTATCTACCCCGGTTACCTGCCAGCAAAACAACTGGCTGAAGCGCTGGCAGACGAAAAAGCCCAAAAGTAATCAGATTTTGCAGGGGGCGGTTTCGGCCGCCCTTGAATCCTTCAATAAAGTCACACCAGCCCCTTAAGCCGGTAAAGCAACTCCAAAGCCTGTCTGGGGCTAAGTTCATCCGGGTTCATGTCCTCGATTAAACCTACCGCAGGATGACATTCGTTCGATGAAAACAAATCCAACTGATTATTCCCTGTTACTACTTGTTGCTCAATATAGGCATTGTCTTCCAGATGCCGTAATTTGGCTTTGGCTTTATCAATGACCGAACGGGGTACACCGGCTAATGAGGCTACCTGCAAGCCGTAACTTTGATTGGCAGGGCCATCTTTAACCGCATGCAAGAAAATGATCTTGTCGCCGTGTTCCATGGCGTCCAGATGCACGTTATGGATGGTTTTCTGTTCATCTGCCAGCGTGGTCAGCTCAAAATAATGCGTGGCAAATAGCGTAAACGCCTTGGTTTCCTTGGCCAGATAATCGGCGCAGGCCCAGGCTAGGGACAGTCCGTCAAAAGTGCTGGTTCCCCGGCCAATCTCGTCCATTAAAATCAGGCTTTTTGAGGTGGCATTATGCAGGATGTTGGCGGTTTCCGACATCTCAACCATAAACGTTGAACGGCCACTGGACAGATCATCAGATGCGCCGATACGCGTAAAAATCTTATCAATTGGCCCGCAAGTTGCCGATTTAGCAGGAACATAACAGCCGATATGGGCGATTAACACGATAAGCGCTGCTTGGCGCATATAAGTCGATTTGCCGCCCATATTGGGGCCGGTTATCACCAGCATCCGGCGCTGGCTGGAAAAAGACAAATCATTGGGCACAAAAGGAATGTCTGAAACCTGCTCAACGACCAGATGCCGGCCGGCCTCTATCGTTATGCCGGGCATATCGACCAGCGTCGGTTGTGATAAATTCAGAGTCTCGGCGCGTTCCGCAAAGTTGACCAGTACATCCAGCTCGGCCAATGCGGCGGCGCACTGTTGCAGGGGGATTAATGAGGCAGCAATGATGTTGAGTAATTCCTCGTACAAGGCTTTTTCAAAAGACAGTGATTTTTCCTTGGCACTGAGTACCTT
>JAQTLI010000190.1 GCA_028714995.1 Methylobacter sp.
TGTTACCGTAGGCCCTTGATGCAGCGTATTCCACCACTCAACGGAGTAATGAATAATCGGGATATTGACCACGCCGACCAGGGCTAAGATCGCCACGGCCCTGGACGCGGTGCGCTTATCGTCTATCGCACCGTACAGACCGATCACACCCAGATACAAAAACAACAGTATCAATTCAGACGTTAACCGCGCATCCCAAACCCACCAGGTTCCCCACATCGGTTTGCCCCACAGGGAACCGGTAACCAAAGCGATAAAGGTAAAACTGGCACCGATCGGCGCGCTGCTGATGGCCACAATCTCGGCCAGTTTAATGCGCCAGACTAGGCCTATTCCACCGGCAACCGCCATGATGATGTAAATAAATAATGACATCCAGGCGCTTGGAACATGGATATAGATAATGCGATAACTATCGCCCTGCTGATAATCCGCAGGCGCCAGATACAGACCACCGTAAAGACCGGCGGCCGTTAACAGCAAAAAAATAACCACTAGCCACGGCATTAATCGCTCGCTAAGTGCGTAAAAATGCGGAGGGGATGCCATGCGATGAAAGAAGCGGACTACGAAATCTGGAATTAAAAACATAGGAAATTAGGCGAAAGGTTCAAAACTAAAGATGTATAGGCAGTTTATTTTTAGGCAACTATTTAGCTGACGTCATCATCATTTATTTTCCGGTCGGTAATATGATCGATTATTCTACGAGATATTATCAATTAATACTCATTTTTAATGCAGCTGCAATGGGCAATGGCGCCAAAACTAAGGCCATCAATAAAATTGAAATCAAAATATTGATTTGTGCATCGACAGGCAAACCGCTACCAGCCATCTGTACGGCATTACCGGCAAAAATCAACACAGGAACATACAAGGGTAAAACCAATAGCGACAAAATCATGCCACCCCGGCGCAGTCCAACAGTTAACGCAACACCGATGGCTCCTATTAAACTTAACACCGGCGTCCCAAGCAGCAATGTTAACAATAATATACCTAAGGCATGATTGGGCATACCCAGAAAAACAGCGAGCAGCGGCGCCACAATCAGCAGCGGCAACCCTGTCACCAACCAGTGCGCGACGATTTTGCCCAACACCAGTATCGATGTCGGATGTGGGCTTAATAGCATCTGCTCAAGTGAACCGTCATCAAAATCCGAACGAAACAGGCTATCCAGAGACAGCATGGCCGCCAGTAATGCGGAAACCCAGATAATACCTGGCGCAATGGCTTGTAATAAGTGAGGCTGTGCACCTATACCCAAAGGGAACAGGGTTATCACCAGAATAAAAAACAGCAGTGGATTGGCTATCTCCGAACGTCGCCGCAAAGCCAAAACCAGATCGCGCCGAATAACGGCAAAAAATGCGTGGGATAAAGACATCAGGATAGATTAATACGTTTGACATCAACATCAGGCAGGACTATGTCATGATGTGAAGTGAGAACAATCATTCCGCCATTAGCGCAATGTTCGGTCATTAAGGTTTCAATAAGGGTAATTCCATGCTTGTCCAATGAGGTAAACGGCTCATCCAGTATCCATAACACATTTTTCGTAATCAACAATCTTGCCAAAGACAATCGTCTTTTCTGACCTGCAGATAAAGCCTGAACGAGGACATCATCATAGCCCGCCAAATGAACCTTGGTTAAAGCCTCATTAAGGGAATACGGACCCGAGCTACTCAGTGCCAAGGACATTTTTAAATTTTCCAGCACCGTCAGTTCTTTTTTTACGCCATCCAAATGCCCGACATAAGCCATCTGCGCATAAAACTCACTATTATTTAAAGCTTCACCGCACCAGTGCACCTGACCGAAATCGGGTTCCCGAAATCCGCATAAAATACGTAATAACGAAGTCTTGCCGCTGCCATTTTTGCCTTCCAGCAATAAAACCTGACCTGAAACCAATTCAAAAGCCAGGTTTTTAAATAACACCCGGTCATCGCGAATACAGCTTAAACCCGTGCCTTCAAGAAAGTGTGTTGATTTTGTTTGCATTGCTTTAAAGTAACCATCAAACAGCGAGTAGCCGCTGCCGTACTGTTTCATAAAGCAGTACGCCGGTTGCAACCGACAAATTAAGGCTTTCTACCTGCCCCATCATGGGCAACTTAACCAGCACATCGCATTGTTCCTTGGTCAACCGTCTTAAACCTTTACCTTCTGCTCCCACGACCAAAGCCAGAGGTACCGTGAAATCGGTTTGATAGGCGGTCTGCGTGGCTTCACCCGCCGCGCCCATTACCCAGATGCCTTGCTCTTTGAGCCAGCGCAAGGTTCTGGACAAGTTAGTCACTTGATAAACCGGCACCGTTTCTGCGGCTCCGCTGGCCACTTTACAGACAGTCGGAGTAATCCCTGTGGCATTATCTTTGGTAATGATCACACCATGTACACCGGCAGCATCGGCGGTTCTAAGACAAGCGCCAAAATTATGCGGATCCTGGACATTATCCAGCACCAGAAATAAAGGCGTTCCTGACAGCGTTAATAAAGCGTCCTTTAGGTTACTTTCTGATAATTCGCCAGGCATTTCTACTTCAATAACAATGCCTTGATGATTGTTGCCATCTGCAAAACGATCCAGTTTTTTCCTGTCGACTTTTTCCGGCTCTATGCCCAAGTCCAATAAATCGCCGACAAGCTGAGCCAAACGCTTGTCTTGTCTTTGGCTATCGACCCAAGCCTTACCGATTTTTTTAGGAGAATAATCTAAAGCCGACTGTACCGAATGTATTCCATATATTTTGCTTAATTTCATTTTTTACGGCGTCTTTTTTTAGGTTTAGTTCGTGCGGCTTGTTGTTCCGCCAGTTCAAAATCAATCTTCTTTTCATCTAGATCAACACGAACGACCCTGACATTGACACTATCACCCAAACGATAATTAATACCGGTGCGCTCACCTTTCAACTGGTGACTGGTGGCATCAAAATGAAAATAATCCTGCGCCAGATTGCTGATATGAACCAATCCTTCAACATAGACTTCGGCAAGTTCAACGAAAAAGCCAAACGAGGTGACCGCTGAAATAATGCCTGGAAATTCCTCGCCAACCTTATCCATCATATATTCGCATTTGAGCCAGCTCACTACATCTCGAGTGGCATCATCGGCACGTCGTTCATTGGCTGAGCATTGCTCACCCAAAACAACCATATCAGGAACCCCATAGAAAAAACTTTCCACCGGTTTGCCCTGCAAACAATGCCTGATAGCGCGATGCACCAGCAAGTCAGGATAACGACGAATAGGTGAGGTAAAATGCGCGTAAGCTTCCAACGCCAGACCGAAATGGCCTTTTAACTCGGGACTGTAGATGGCCTGTGACATCGAGCGTAATAATACAGTCTGTATCAAATGCGCATCCGGCCTGTCTTTAATCGACTCCACCAGATGCATATAATCCAGCGGTGTCGGTTTAGCACCACCGCCTAAACTCAAGCCCAGTTCGCCAAGAAAGGTTTTCAGGTTAAGCAGTTTATCGGCACTTGGACCTTCGTGTATCCGCAACAGCTTGGGCATTTTTTTACTATTTAAAAAACGTGCCGCCGCCATGTTCGCGGTAATCATAAATTCTTCAATCAATTTATGCGCATCGTTACGCACCACCGGTACAATCTTTTCGATCTTACGCTCTGCACCGAAAATAATCCGGGTTTCCTGAGTGTCAAAATCCATGGCACCGCGTTGCTCACGGCTCACCCGCATGACCTTGTAAAGCGCGTATAACTGCTGTAAATGTGGCATCAAGGTTTTATACTTTTCGGCTAATTCCTTATCGCCATCAACAAGCATTTTTGCAACTTCGTTATAGGTCAACCTGGCGTGAGAACTCATCACCGCATCAAAAAAGCGTGACCGAACAACCTGGCCTTGCTGGTCTATGTATAGCTCACACACCATACATAACCGATCCACATTGGGATTAAGCGAACACAAGCCATTGGACAAAATCTCCGGCAACATGGGTATGACCCGTTCCGGAAAATATACTGATGTACTGCGTTTCTGAGCTTCTTTGTCTAATTCCGAATTAATCTGCACATAATGCGAGACATCGGCAATCGCAACCAGTAGTTTCCAGCCTTTGGGGGTTCTCTGACAATAAACGGCATCGTCGAAATCACGGGCATCTTCACCATCAATAGTGACTAACTGAATTTCCCGCAAATCAACCCGATCCTGTTTTGCTGACTCCGGCACATCCTTTTGTAGCGGTTTAATTTCTTCCAGCAACTCATCAGGCCATTGATTAGGTAGTTCATAGGAACGAATCGCCATTTCGATTTCCATTCCCGGCGCCAAGTGTTCGCCCATTACCTCAATGATCCGGCCAATAGGCTGCCGAAGTTTAGTCGGTTGCTCTAGAATTTCAGCAACGACAATCTGCCCTTGTTTAGCCTTGCCAACGCCACCTTTTTGAATCAGAATGGTTTGAGCTATATTTTTATTGTCCGGTACCACGTAGGTAAATTCGTCTTCCTTATAAAGCCGACCTACAACCTGGTGGGTATTTCTTTGCAGAATTTCAACAACCGCCCCTTCCCTGCGACCTTTTTTATCAATCCCTGCAACACGCACAAGAGCCCTGTCATTGTGCAGCAACGGATTCATTTCCCGTGGTGATAAAAACAGGTCATCCGAACCATCATCCGGCTTAATAAAACCAAAGCCGTCCGCATGGCCGATAACGCGCCCGGCAATTAAATCCTCATTGTTAACCAGACAATATTTTTTGCCCCGATTAAATAATAATTGGCCATCCCTCTCCATTGCCCGTAAACGGCGACGCAAAGCCTCTAGCTGATCTTCAGCTTCAAGGGAAAACGCTGCTGCGATTTCTTCACGCCCCAATGGTTTTCCATCATGCTCGATAAGCTGGAGAATTAATTCACGACTGGGAATTGGATTCTCATATTTTTCAGCTTCGCGCTGAGCGTATGGGTCTTTTGTTGAACTAAAATCAACGTCTTTTTTAGACTTCAATGTCATTTAAATAATAGAGTAAAAAAAGTGGATACAATAAACATATTTTAATATATAAGCTCAGTATATCGATTAGGATTGAAAGAGAAAAGTTTTTGGGTCTTATGCAAAGACATTCTCCATTGGCTTGAGGTAACGTCATCACGTCTAACTTGAAATATCTTAAGTTAGGTAAAAACTTCGCGCTTAATTGACAAAATTAACAAGTGTAGTTAGAATGCGCGTTCACTTTAGCTCTTACAGCTATCCTCTGCCGAGGTGGTGAAATTGGTAGACACGCCAGCTTCAGGTGCTGGTGGGGGCAACCCCGTGGAGGTTCAAGTCCTCTCCTCGGCACCATAAAATCAAATAATATTATATCGCTTTCTTATTGAAAAGACCCGTTTTTTAACAAAACGAGGAGAGTGAATGTCTCTGTATTACACAAACTGCTACGCATATTGTTATACACATTATGTAGAACAGGAGAGAAGCCATACTCACCCCTTCGCTTCAATATCTTATTAAATGTCTTCAGGTCTATTACTACAGAAGTCGTCTTCCTCTCGTGCTGAGACCGTTATTCAGTCGCATTGAATTTATCATTTCCTTACAAACCACGCTTTTTCAAGCTGCAAATAAAATGGCAACTCGCTGTGATGAGTATTTTGATCAACTCATCTACCAGGAAACCATAAAAAATATGCACATGCCAGCCCTCCCCGTAAAATCATTGCCTTTACTGTCAAATCGTACAAGGATGGTAATAAATATGTTAATTTTCCTGTAGAAGAAATTATCGCACTACGGACCGCAGGATTTATAACCGAAAACATCTAGACGCATTAGTAACCGACAACTGTTGGTGTAGTGGAATGATACAGCGGCCTCGTTCCCCACAGATAAGTGCATCCACAAGCTGTTTGAGGCATAGACAGCGAAGATTCCACAGGCGGTTGCAGTGGTGCATGTGGATAGCCAACTCACCTATGCCGAACTGAATGTCCAGACCTACCAGTTGGCGTATCACCTTCGCGAATTGGGGGGGTTAAGCCGGATGCGTTGGTGGCCAT
>JAQTLI010000191.1 GCA_028714995.1 Methylobacter sp.
GGTAAGGCAGGCCTGTTAAAAGGCAAAAAAGCCACTTCGCATTGGACTACGTTGCAACTATTACAGGAATTCGGTGCCATACCCGTAAAACAGCGAGTGGTCTGGGACGGCAACTTGATTACCGGGGGCGGCGTAACCGCAGGTCTTGATTTCGGCTTAGAAGTTGTTGCTGCACTGCGCGGAAAAACTTATGCCCAAACGATTCAGCTTGAGGCAGAGTATGATCCGGCTCCGCCTTATGATTCGGGTTCACCTGAAAAAGCCGATCCATTCGTTAGAGATAATCTTAAAGGCATATTTGCGCCTCTGGTCGAGAATTTTAGACTGGCAATTTAATGTTTTAATCACCTGTATGGGTCGGAATTTACACCTCCGCCCCCCTCGCTATAGCACTGCAATACTGGACGTAGACGATCCAACTATTAACAACTAAAATGTTCAATTGTTAACGTGAGGATTGTTCATTGTTGAAACGTCTTATAATCGAACTGGCAATACTGTTCGCACCGACCAGCCATGTAAATCCAGACATTGAGATAATTCAGTTCACTTTAATCATTTTTTAATTTAATGAGCTTATCCTTATACCAGCTAACAAAACTTACCTGTTTTTAATCGCTATTTAAATTCACTACAATCGGAGATCTGTTTAATAATGAAAACGAAAATCGTCCTATTTTTAGGACTGCTGTTTATTACCAATGTCAGTTTTGCTGAGTTAAAGATTGGCTTTGTTAATATACCTGCCGTTCTTGAGAAAGCTCCCCAAGCTGAAAAAGCCAAAAAACGTTTGGAACAAGAGTTTTCACCACGCGATAAGAAATTGGTTGCTCAACAAAAAGAAATCGAAAATATGGCAGCAAAAATATCCAAAGATGCTGCTGTGATGGGTAAATCCGAGCAAACAAAATTGGAAAATGATATTTTAAATAAAAAAAGGGATGCACAAAGAGCGCAACAGGAATTTAGCGAAGATTTTAATGTGCGTCGTAATGAAGAGTTGGGTAAATTACAAAATAAAATCGTTGAAGTTGTCCGGGGTATAGCCAAAGATCAAAGCTTTGATATATTACTCACCGATGGCGTTATTTATGCCGGCGAACAGATTGATGTCACGGCTCAAGTTCAACAAAAGTTAGCAACTCTGCCCAATTAACTGATGTTAACCGTCAGTCCTTTAGACCGACGGATTTGGCAAGCCCATCGTAAAGGTGATCGTCGATCCCCTTTACGAACATAATCCTCACTCTCCTTTATTTTTCCCTATCCGTTTTTGTCGATTTGTTCTCATCGAACTTTGCCGTTGCAATAAGGCAAATGCCGACATTTATATAAAAGCGCATCTTATGACACAATCCTTAGTTGCTAATCGGATATCAGGTTGTTTGCGTGATGGTGATACTGCCGCTCGCTTGGGGGGCGATGAATTTATTGTGATGCTGCCCTATATTTCCGATATTGCGGATATCGGTTGATGATTTTGGTACCGGTTATTCCTCGCTCAGTTACCTCAAGCGCGTTTTCCTATCAATACGCTTAAAATCGACAAATCATTTGTTAACGACATTACCACTAATCCAAGTGATAAGGCGATTGTTGCCGCTATTGTCGTAATGGCTCAGCAACTCAAACTCGAAGTGGTTGCGGAAAGTGTGACGCAATTAGAGCTATTACGCGAACTGCGCTGTCACTATGTTCAAGGGTATTACTCAGTAAACCGCTGTCGGCGGACAAGGTTCTGTTTCTTTTGCAGCAAGGGAAGTTTCCTTCAGCTGAAGCATGACATTACTTTTCACACGTAGAATTTCGGTTTCGCAGTTTTGCTCCTAATACGCTGCATACTTAAGTCAACTAAACTAACACCAGAATGTGTGAAAGCAATTCTGTTTTTGACACGCCGCCATAAAAAACGCCAAAATTATTGATAATCCTTACACATTCTTCAATGTGAATAATTAAATGTTGCGAAAAGGATTGGATGACGATTTTCCTTATACTCCCGCTCTTTAGATTTATATAGCTGTAGCATCTGCATTGGCAACAGCGCACACCTTGCAAAGGTATCGGCGATAACACAAAAGGGGATTGATTTACATGCGAAATCGCATAAAAACATTGCGACACACTTTATACAATGTCATTTATCAAGCCAACACACCCGCAGGACGCGGGTTCGATATCGTTTTAATTATTTGCATTCTGGCCAGTGTTTTGACAATCGTGCTGGACAGCGTTGCAGATATCAGTCAGCAGTATGGTAAATTGCTGTTTACGGCAGAATGGGTTTTTACCGCAATTTTCACTGCTGAGTACATACTCCGAATCTTCTGCACACCACGGCCATTCAAATACGTATTCAGTTTCTACGGTGTCATCGATCTATTGGCAATACTCCCTACCTATTTCAGCCTTTTCATGCCTGGCTCCCAGTACCTTCTGGTTATTCGTATCCTGAGGGTTTTGCGGATATTCCGTATCCTGAAGCTGGTCCGCTTTATCAATCAATCCAACCTGCTTATTAATGCCATGTTGGCTAGTCGACTCAAGATCACCATTTTTATGTTCGCCATCATCACTCTGCTGGTGATTTTCGGTTCGGCCATGTATTTGATTGAAGGTCCGGAAAATGGCTTCACCAACATACCGGTAAGCATCTATTGGTCAGTGGTAACCTTGACTACGGTGGGCTTTGGCGACATCACGCCAAAAACCGATCTGGGGCGAGCCATCGCGTCAATAGTAATGGTGACCGGTTATGCCATTATCGCCGTGCCCACCGGTATATTTACCGCCGAACTATCCCACACAATGAAGAGGCAAAAAGCACGCACCGATAAACGGATTTGTACAAAGTGCCGGAAAAGCGGGCATGAGCCGGACGCAAATTACTGCCGCATCTGTGGCGAAGAACTATCCCGTCCGGTCGAAGATAGGGCACGCTAATTCCGGTTTTAAGTTTGCCCGATCTAAGATTGCCGCGCAGATACGGGCTACTTGTTTTCCAAAAACAATGTCATAAGCTTTCTTCCTGATCAGCTTTGACGCTGTTGGCAAGTATTCGGCGCTGAAAAACAATGTTGCGCATATAATACGGTGGTTGAACACTAACTTTCGATCAAACCATGAAAAAATTCCTGCTTTCGCTTTTGGCTATCTTCTTGATTATCGAGGAATGGCTTTGGGATTTACTGACGGCATTCGGGCGCCTATTATTCCAGTGGTTGAATCTGGAACAATTTGAACAATGGCTCAGACAGACGGATTCGACCATGGCGCTGGTAGCATTTAGTATTCCGATATTGATTGTTACGCCGATCAATCTAGCGGCATTCGGGTTGATTGCGAAGGGATTGATTCTGCAAGGTATCCTGACGGAATTATTGGCAAAAATACTCGGTACTTTGCTGGTAGCCAGAGTGTTTGCGCTGACCAAACCGCAGCTATTAACCTTTGCCTTCCTTAATATCATATACACTACCATTACTCATTGGTTGCATTGGGCACATGCTAAAGTCATCGAAACTACAGTTTATCGCTGGATGAAAAAACTGAGAGCCTGAGGATCTACGAGTCGACAGAAACTTGTGTTTTTTCAGTTCATGCAACGGACATGTCATTTTGAGAACAAGATCTATTAAACCGGTAAGCTACCGACTCAGTTGGTTAGCCTCTTTATTTGCGTCAATATCTGATTATAAATCGCTTTCTTTAGCTGACGACGGAATTCTTCTGACGGGAGGTGAATCCGGTCATAACAGAATTTCATATCTTGCTGTAAATCCTGACATAATGGTAAAGCAGGGGTTTTTCTGGAATGTATTGCTTATCCCCCTGGGAAATGGAGATATTCTACGCTTTAAAGGTGTGGCTAAGAAGGAGTCGGAGTCGTTGCAAAAGGCGCTTAATAATCAATACCGCAGCTATATTAAAGCCTATTACCAACGCATTGCGCCTGATTTTCAGCAAGCCTATCAACAGGCACGTGTTTCGTTTTCGGGACAACGTTATATTCGTTATGCTGTTGCACAGCAATGGTTTGTAAATCACCAGCATTTGGCGGAAGGGATAAAACGCCAGGATATTCAAGTTTTTTTGCCTCCTGAAGCACTGCAGTATCTAAAGGCGCTCCATCCGCTGTTAACGCAAGGTTATGGCTACATTGACAAACGCAATAAAGCCTATGTACAGAAGCAATTGACAACCTTTCAATTGTTTTTTGATCAGGTGGAAAGTAATCCGCTAACGGCCAATCAACGTAAGGCTTGTGTTATTGATGAGCAACATAATTTAGTGTTGGCAGGTGCCGGTACCGGCAAGACCAGTACCATGATTGGTCGTGCCGGATATTTAATAAAAGCGGGGATTGCCCCGCCGGAAAAAATCCTGATGCTGGCGTTTGCCCGTAAGGCTGCAGAGGAGATGGATGAGCGTATCCGGACCCAATTGGGAATTAATAACCTGACCGCGAAAACCTTTCACGGTCTTGGCAAACACATCATCACTCGGGTGGAAGGTGTGGTGCCGGCCATCAATAAAATGGCTGAAGACGAACGTCTTCGGATTCATTTTGTCGACGAACAGATTCAGCGCTTATTGCAGGATGAGCTTTATAAATCACGCTTGGTCACGTATTTTTTACGGTTTAGCCATCCCTATAAAAGCGCCTTCAAATTTACAAGTCTGGGCGAATACAACAATTACATTCTGGAAAATGACCTACGCACGCTACAGGGCGAACTGGTAAAAAGTTATGAAGAATGTGAGATTGCCAATTTTCTGTTTCGTCAGGGCATAGCCTATCAATATGAAGCCAATTATCAGGTGAATACTTCGGGGCCGGATTATCGTGCTTACCGGCCGGATTTTTATTTGCCAGATTATGATATTTATATTGAACATTTTGCCGTCAATGAAAATAATCAAACACCACCGTTTATTGAGCAGCAGAGTTATCTGGACGGCATGGCATGGAAACGGGCATTACATCAAAAGCATCAAACTCAATTGATTGAGACCTATAGTTATCTAAAACAGCAAGGTATTTTGACGCAATCTTTGGAAGATAAACTGCTTCAAGCAGGCGTTAAATTTAAGCCCTTAGCCAACGATCAACTGCTGATTAATTTAAATCAATTAGGGCGGGTTTCGGAATTTAGCCATTTGTTAGCTCAAATGCTGGCATTGTTTAAAGCGGCTTGCCTGAACTTAAAAAGCCTGGTGTCACTCGCCAAACAACATGAAGATCATGAGCGCATGCAGGCAGCCGCATTTTTGTTTGAGCCGATTTATGAAGTGTATCAACAGCATTTGCGCGATACCGATACGATAGATTTTGAAGATATGATCGGCAGGGCGATCGAGTATGTCGAAGACGGGCGTTACCATTCACCTTACCGTCATCTATTGGTCGATGAATTCCAGGATATTTCCGCCAGTCGAGCCAGGCTGGTGAAGGCATTATTAGCGCAAAATCCGGATAACAGCCTGTTTTGCGTGGGCGACGACTGGCAGTCGATCTATCGTTTTACCGGCAGCGATGTCACTCTTACCAAGGAATTTGAACAATATTTTGGTTATACGGCCACCAGCGTGCTGGATAAAACCTTTCGCTTTAACAACAAAATCGGCGCTGTCGCATCGCGATTTGTCATGCAAAATTCAACGCAAATCGCCAAGAAGATCCAAAGCCATACTATCGTCGAACACGCTGCGGTCTCTTTAATCAAGACCCCTCAGGATCAGGTCGGATTGAATGCCGCGTTATCAGCCATTAATGATAAAACCGATGCGAAGGCCAGCGTGCTGATCTTGGCTCGATTCAATTCCAGAAAACCGGATTTGTCTACCTTGTCGCGACAATACCCGAAATTAAAACTGCAATTTATGAGCGTGCATGCTTCAAAAGGCAAAGAAGCTGATTACGTGATCGTGCTGGGACTTGAAAAAGGCAAGCAGGGTTTTCCGTGAAGGAGTACAGGAAGCGTAACGTTAGTGGAGCGGTGTACGACGACCCCCGCGTAGCCGTAGCGGTCGGGCGTTTTG
>JAQTLI010000192.1 GCA_028714995.1 Methylobacter sp.
CGACCAAAGGGTGGGTGCGGTCGGTTAGCTTGTGCGGAAACACTCCCCAGCGTTTGGCGGGTAACCGGGTGCGCTCGATGCCGTAATAGTACTGAATGACGGCATGGGTAGCAAGGCAGGAGCAGAGGATCGATGTGACATTTTCCTTGGCCCAGAAGAAAACTTCGGTTAACGGCTGCCAGAAATCTTCTTCGGGTAAGTGAGGGTGCGTGACATTGGCGCCGCTGATGATAAGCGCGTCCAGGCCATCCCGTTTGATTTTCTCAAAGGGTTCGTAATATTTATCAATATGGGCTTGTGCTTCCGGGCTTCTTTTCAGGCCTTCAACGGTAAATGGGTGCACATGAAATTGAACGATTTGATTGCATGCGCCTACCAGCCGGAAAAACTGTCTTTCAGTCGCTTCCAGTGCCGCATCGGGCATCATATTGAGCAGACCGATATGCATTTCCCGGATATCCTGATTCCGGGCGCGCTCCGGGTCTAATATTTCCTCTCCTTCTTCTCGAAGGCGCTGAAATGTGGGTAAATCAGTGTGAGCGACTAAAGGCATGACAGAGACTCATTCATATTATTGCTGTTTAGCCAGCGCATCAGCGACAAGCCGTATAAAGTCGTCCTCGCCTTTGACTGTGGCAACATCATTCGCATCTACGGTATAGCCGTATTGATCGGCGATGGCCTGGTAGCGGGGCAGTCGGGATTTGAATAATTCGGGGAAAACCCAAGTGACAAACTCATCCGGTGGAATAAGATCCGTGGAGGCGTAGTTTTTCAATCGCATGAATTCATCAAGCTTTTCATCAAGAAACGCTTCCCGGTAATAAAGTGGCTTGGGATCGGATTTAGCACGGTCAATAATGGTTTGTTCCAAGGCCGGTGGTATTTTGATGTAAATAATCAGCGTGTTCTGTGCCAGTGTTTCCAATACTTCAGGGCTGTCCAGTTCACAAACGCTGCCGCCCGCATCATTGATGAAATGGTGATAACCATAGATGTCCTCGGCTTTATGTATAAATTCAGGCACATCATTCATGGCGGCGATTTCAGCCTGATGATGCAGTTTTTGCCGGCGTTTGAATTCCTGTAAAGATAGTCCACCCAATGCAGGGTTACCGAGTTTGCCAAGAAAGCTGGAAACAGGAGCAAGATTTTCAACAGTTATTTTATTGGAAATATAAATGGAGTCGGAAAGCAGCAGCTCACGCAAAAATGGGACGAGCATAGCCTGACGTTTAATATTGTCCAGAATGGGCTCTTCCAGATATTTTGTGCCTATTCGGTAGTCACCGGAATAGTGGAACCATTTGGCTTTGGGTAGTTTATTGGCCAGCGTCGTTTTTCCAGCGCCGGACATTGCTAGCAGGGTAATCCTTTTTGATTTCCAGTCCAGAAATTCCTGGGGACTCATTTTCATGTAATAGGTTCCTAATTAATCCAGATAATCTTCGATGTCTATGTCGTCAGGGTTGGGCTTGTGTTCGTCCGGGTCGGTATAGCCCAGGTCATCGCTTTCAACGTCGTCAAAAGGTGCGGTCCAGTCTTCGGGCTCCTCAATGTAATCGAAGGTTGAGTTATACCAGCTGTCCTGGTCGTATTCGCCAATATCGCCGTTAAGATACTGTACTTCAATTGAATCTTCTTTTTCGTCAAAAGCCACGACCTGAAATTTCAGGTTGTTTTCTACATCCTTGTACCAATTGCCAATGATGGGGTCTGTTACTGTTGCCATGATTGTTACCTCAATGCTTAAGTTAAAGGTGTTCGGATATACAGGGTATGGATATTATTAGCACGGCTGAAGAAAATACAAAACTATTTTGCACTCGCCGGAATGAATTCGATTTGCGATATTTTATACTACAAATATTCTGATGATACCTGTTATTGAGAGGTCGTTTACAGTTTATTCATAAAGGAAGCGCTGCTTTCTTGCAAGCATTCGCTGTGCTAGGATGTTTTAAATTGTCATCATTGAAAGGACATTAATTATGCAGGAAATTTTGATTGGTGGTCAGAATGGTACTCAGGTCATTATGGATGCCGCAATGGGCAATCGTCATGGAATGATTTCAGGAGCGACCGGTACGGGTAAAACGATTACCCTGCAAATTCTGGCGGAGGGTTTTTCAAAAATAGGTGTTCCTGTTTTTTTGTCCGATATCAAAGGCGACCTGTCCGGTATTACTGTCCCTGGCCAGCCACATGAGAAGATTTCCGAGCGTGTTCAACAGATTGGTATCGCTAATTTTCAGCATCGCGGTAATCCGGCTGTTTTCTGGGACATTTTTGCCAAAACCGGACATCCGGTGCGTACTACTATTTCAGATATGGGGCCATTGCTGCTCAGCAATCTGCTGGAGCTGAATGACACGCAAACAGGTGTTCTTTACAGCTGCTTTAAAATCGCCGATGACAATGGCCTGCTACTGCTGGATTTAAAGGATTTGCGCTCCATGTTGCGCTGGATGGGCGATAAGTCTAAAGAATTGCAAACAGAATACGGTAATATTGCTGATGCAAGTCTTGGTGCCATACAAAGGCAATTATTGGTGCTGGAAGAGCAGGGTGCCGAGATGTTTTTTGGCGAACCTGCCATACAGCTGGAGGATTTCTGTAAAACAGATTTCTCAGGCAATGGTGTTATCAGTATTCTTGATGCGACCGAACTGACTACAAAATCCCCGCGTTTATATGCCACTTTTTTACTCTGGCTGCTATCCGAGTTATTCGAAACCTTACCGGAAGTCGGTGATTCGGATCGTCCCAGGCTGGTATTGTTTTTTGATGAAGCGCATCTGCTTTTTGATCAGGCACCCAAGGTGTTGGTGGATAAAATCGAACAAATTGTCAGATTGATTCGTTCCAAGGGAGTAGGCGTATATTTTATCAGTCAGAGCCCGCTGGATATTCCAGAAGATATCTTGGGGCAGCTGGGCCTTAAAATTCAGCACGCCTTAAGAGCTTACACGCCGAAAGATCAGCAAGTAGTCAAAAGTGTCGCAGCCACTTTCCGCAGTAATCCAAGGATAGATACAGAAACCGCTATTCAGGAATTGAAGACAGGTGAGGCGCTGGTTTCAGTGCTGAATAAAGACGGCAGTCCAGCACCGGTTGAACGAATTTTTATTCGTCCGCCTGAGTCTCAACTAGGCCCAATAACCCCGCAGCAACGCGAAGAAATGATGCGTCGATCACCGTTTAGCGGTCGGTATGAGCAGGAAATTGACCGGGAGTCAGCCTATGAACTGCTCAAGAAAAAAGCCGAACAACAGGCAGCGGTGGTTGAAGAACTACAAATCAAACAGTCGGTAAAGACAACATCCAGTCGGTCAAGTGGCCGGCAAAGTGTCGGTGAAGCGCTGCTAAAAAGTGCGGCACGTAGTATAGGCAGTACGGTAGGCAGGCAGATTATTCGAGGCATTATGGGTTCGTTACTGGGTGGGCGGCGATAATAAGGCTGACTCGCTTAAATAATAAGAGGCCTTACGAAATAATTGATAAAATCCTTGAAAATAGCGCACGTTATCCAACACCTATATCACACCAAAACACTGGAAGAATCAGAACAATGAACACCCAATCAGTCGACGCAACACCTTCCACTGACATTCTTTCCTCGACTTTTCTGATTGGCAATGTAGGCGCGCCGTTTGTCATCGGACTGGCGGTCGGTTATTTTGCCAAGAAAATGCTGCGTACAGCGCTATTTCTTGGTGGCGCGGCAATCGTTCTGCTGTTTATAGCAGAATATTACAATGTCATAAATATAACCGACGCAGAGCTGCAACACGCCGCCACTACCGCAGCGGAAGCTGCAAAACACTCCGGTGGCTTCCTGGTTGATCGCTTGACCGGCATTACCAGTAAAGGTGCAAGTGGCGCGGCTGGTTTTTTTGTCGGGTTTAAGCTGGGATAATCATTCTGATCACGCTGCATTTATCAAAACGACTGTAAACATGATAACTCCCACCACATTATTTAAATGCCTTGCCGATGAGACGCGCCTGCGTTGCGTGGTTTTGCTGCATAAGGAAGGCAGGCTCTGCGTTTGCGAGTTGACCCATGCGCTGGATTTGTTGCAGCCGAAGATTTCACGACATCTCGCGCAATTGCGACAGAGCAATCTATTGCTGGACAGCCGGGAAGGGCAGTGGGTGTATTACCAGATCAATCCTGAATTGCCGGCCTGGGTGTTTGAGATTTTAGATGCCACGGTTAAGCAGGTTGGCGCAGAAGCAAAGCAGCAAAAAGACAGTGACCGGTTGCACGCAATGGCTGGCCGCCAAGAAATGATGAGTTGTTGTGGTTGAGTTTTTTTGCCTTATAATATTCGCTTATCCGAATATATAAATATAGAGAGATCGCTAATGCTAAAAGTCTTGATTTTGTGTACTGGAAATTCTTGCAGAAGTATCCTGGCCGAAGCGCTGCTTAATCATCTGGGTGGGGACAGGTTCAAGGCCTTTTCGGCAGGCAGCCATCCAACGGGCAAGGTTAATCCCCATGCGCTGGCGACATTAAAGCGTCACGGCATCCCAACCGGGGAATTTTCCAGCCGGTCCTGGGATGAGTTCGAGGGCACAGGCATCGATATTGCGATAACGGTCTGCGATCAGGCGGCGGGTGAAGTTTGCCCTGTTTATCTTAATAGCGTTGTCCGGGCGCATTGGGGCTTGCCTGACCCGGCTCATGTCACGGGCAGTCCGAACATTATCGAGACGGCTTTCGAGGCTACCTATGCGGCTCTGGAAAAACGTATCCACCAAATGCTGGCTTTACCGGTTGAGACGATGTCCAGGGGAGAACTGACTGATGCGTTGAATAAGATAGGCGCAACAACCCCTTAAAGATGGGAGAGCTACGAGCATGAGCACACAAGAAAACATCCAATGCAACCACACGCCAAAGCGATTGGGTTTCGTCGAGCGGTTTTTGACACTATGGATTTTCATGGCTATGGCGGGCGGGGTCGCGCTAGGCTATTTCATTCCCAGTTTCACGCAATGGCTGAGCCGTTTCCAGGTAGGAACCACATCCATGCCCATCGCTATCGGCCTCATCCTGATGATGTATCCGCCACTGGCCAAGGTGCGTTACGAGGAATTGCCCCAGGTTTTCAAGAACACCAAGGTTCTGCTGCTTTCCCTGATCCAGAACTGGGTAATCGGCCCAGTGCTGATGTTCGCGCTGGCCGTTATCTTTCTCCAGGACTACCCGGAGTATATGGTGGGCCTGATTATCATAGGTCTGGCGCGCTGCATTGCCATGGTGCTGGTCTGGAACGAGCTGGCTGAGGGCGATACCGAATACTGCGCAGGCTTGGTGGCTTTCAATTCCATCTTCCAGATGCTGTTTTTTTCCGTTTATGCGTATGTTTTTGTCACAATCCTGCCTGACTGGCTGGGCATAGCTTCCGGCCTTGAAGTCCAGATTACCATGCTTCAAGTCGCTAAAAGCGTGTTGATTTATCTGGGCATTCCCTTTTTCGGTGGCATGCTTACCCGCTTCTTTCTGGTGAGGCACAAGGGTCTGCAGTGGTATGAGGAAAAGTTCATACCAAAAATCAGCCCCATTACCCTGACTGCACTGCTGTTCACGATTCTGGTCATGTTCTCCCTCAAGGGCGAATATATCGTGCAGCTGCCCCTGGATGTGGCGCGCATCGCCGTACCGCTGGTTATCTACTTTCTGATCATGTTTCTGGTCACATTTTACATGTCGGCCAAGGCCGGGGCAGGATATCGCATTAGCGCCACGCTGTCGTTTACCGCCGCCAGCAATAACTTCGAGTTGGCCATCGCGGTGGCCGTGGCGGTTTTCGGGCTGCAATCAGGGGAGGCCTTTGCCGCGGTCATCGGCCCTTTGGTGGAGGTTCCGGTGCTGATCGGTCTGGTTAAGGTGGCTCTTTATTTCCGGCAAAAATATTTCATGCCTTTGTGAGAAACGCCAGGCAAAGCTTCCGCTCCTGCTAACGCCCCTTACCTACATCCTGTAGGCAAAAAAAAATGCGGCTGA
>JAQTLI010000193.1 GCA_028714995.1 Methylobacter sp.
AAAGTGATGCTTTCATCGATTCGAAGTAAGAGCAGGTTGCTCCATGTTTGAACGCTATGGCGTTTGATATTACGGTAATGTTCAGTGTCGGGTATACGTCCGACCACGGCGATATGCGGTTGGCTGGTTTTACGAAGATGGCTGATGATGGTCAGGATAATGCCCAGAGTAATGCCTTCCTCAATACCTAATACTAAAACGCCAAGCAAGGTTACGGTTTCTGCGATCCCATCGCCGCGATCATAACGCCAGGTATGGAGGATGTTTTTCAGGCGGACCAAAGGGAATATAGCGATCAGGATAATGGCAGCCAGCGCCGCTTTGGGGATATTTTCAAACCACGGACTAAAGAAGATGACGGCCAGGGCAAGGATGCCGGCGGCGATGAGCATGGCCATTTGAGTGCGGGCGCCAGCATAAAAATTCACCATGGTGCGGCTAAAACCGCCTGCAACAGGCATTCCACCGGACAGGCTGGCGGCTATATTGGCGACGCCCAGCGCGATCAACTCTTGATTGGGCGTGATTTTTTCTCCTCTAAAGTTGGCAGTCGCTTTGGCAATCGCAACACTTTCCACATAGGCAATCAAGGCGATAAAGCCAGAGTACGGTAGCAACAGCTTCCATTTTTGAGCAGAGGCAAAGTTGAAGCTTAATTCAGGAAAACCGGAAGGAACCTGGCCGACAACTGCCACATTTTGTTGACCTGCCAGATCAAAATAATCGACTGCCAGCGTTGCCAGCATGACGATCAACAACGGCCCGCATTTGCTGATGGCAGTGATTATGGACGGTTGCATGTCTATTTTTTCAAGTAAAAAAATCAGAGGCCTGCCGAAAAACACCAGCAAGCCAAGTGCTGTAAAACCGATTAATAGCGTGGCCGGTATAAGGCCTGAAAAATAATGGCTGTAGCAGGCAGCATCAAAGCTACATGATGGTGTTTTTAAACCGAACAACTGCGGCAACTGGCTGCCGATAATCAATAGCGCTGCGCCGCTGGTGAAGCCGGTAAGCACCGGATGGCTGATAAAGTTTACCAGTCCGCCCATGCGCAACAGCGCCATCAGCAACATGATGATTCCGCCTTCAGCCGACAGGATAAGTGCGCTTTGAACGGGATTGCCCAATGCGTTGATTTCCGGTGCTGATAGGGCGCTGGCAATCATGATGGCGGCAATCGAAACCGGCCCGACTGACAAGGTGCGACTGGTACCGAACAAAGCATACAGTACCGGCGGCAGGATGCTGGCATAAAGCCCGAGTTGCGGCGGCAGACCGGCCAGTATGGCATAGGCGATACCCTGTGGAACCAGCAAAATTGCGGTAATGATGCCGGCAAACAAGTCACCGTTAAATTCCAGACGGGTATAGGTTTTTAGCCAGCCCACAATAGGAAATAACCGTGTTAAGCGTGACTCGTTGTGATTTGGGGAAGTCATTTCAGTTTTGTGAGTGCTTTATTTAGATAAAAACACAGCAGGGATGTAATCCGGATAGACAGGGTGAGCAGATGTTTTTCCTGCCCCCCTGCCACCGGTTGAATATCTATTCTTTATCGATAAAGGGCTTGGCATAGGATTCCAAATGCGGGATATCAATCCGGTAGCCTTTGAGCATCAAATACCAGTACAACCATGGGAAACCGAATACTTTACCTAACCACCATATATAGCGGCTTTTTCTTGGATCCAGCTTAGGGAAAGAAGGCGTTATTTTACCGCCATAGGAGAACTCAGCCAGCATGACGGCACTGAGTGAAGTGGTTAACGGGCAAGAACCATAACCGTCATAGCCTTCTTCAAGGTTTTTGTTATTGATCAGGTTGAGAATATTATCAACCACGACCGGAACCTGTTTGCGCACCGCCGCCGCGGTTTTGGCATTAGGCGTTGACGTTGCATCACCCAGTCCGAAAATATTACCGTATTTATTATGTTGCAGCGTCCGGTCATTGACATCAATCCAACCCGCTTCATTAGCCAAAGGGCTTTTTTTAATGAAACCCGGCGCACTTTGGGGTGGGGTGACATGAATCATGTCAAATGATTTAACTACCTGCGTCTTTTTGCCTTTGCTGTCCACCACTTCAAAAGTGGCCTTTTTAGCCGGGCCATCGATAGCAATCAGGTTGTGATTGAAATGGGTCTTGATACCGTAGTCGGCAACGACTTTGCTTAGCGCTTTTGCGAAAAAAGGCACGCCGAACAAGCCCGGCCCGGCATTGCAGAATTCGATATTAAAATTATCGAGTATGCCTTTTTTACGGAACCGGTCAGCAGCCAGATACATGATTTTCTGTGGCGCGCCTGCGCACTTGATAGGCATCGGCGGCTGGGTGAACAGCGCGGTTCCCCCCTCGATGTTCTGGATGCATTCCCAGGTATATTCCACAGTATCGGCAGAATAATTACTGCAGACGTTATTTTTGCCCAGCGTTTTTTTTAGGCCATCAATCTTGTTCCAATCCAGTTGCAAGCCGGGGCAGACAACAAGATAGTCGTAAGTGACTTTGTCGCCAGAACTCAAAGTGACGGTATTTTTATCCGGGCTGAAGGTTTTGGCCGCGTCTTTAATCCAGGTGAAGCACAGGTTGATTAAATCAGCCTCGTTGCGGGTAGCTCTTTTCAGGGTGTAGGCGCCACCACCTATAATAGTGAAAGCAGGTTGGTAGTAATGTGTTTCAGACGGCTCAATAATAGCAATATCAATATTTGGGTTTTGGCGATGCATATTATTTGCTACTGAAATACCAGCGGCTCCGCCTCCGACAATGACGATGGTGTGGTGTTGCTGTGACATGAACTTCCTCCAGGAGTGTTGTTCGGCAATTATTCTGCACGATTGTTAAATCGTGTTTTAAATATACCTTTATTGTTGTTATAGATTATTTATCAGCATTAGTGATGCCATCGAATAACTGACGGCATCACTTTAGCCGCTTACTTTTGATCGAATTTCGATTTAAGTCAACCCATCCTAGAGATATTACAAAGTTTAGACATTTTTTTTCCATGCTTCAAAACCACCGGCCATAGACAGAACATTGGTATAACCCATTAACTGCATCGTTTGTGCTGCCAGCGCCGAGCGATTGCCCGAACGGCAGTAAATGAGCACCGCTTTCGACTTGTCAGCCAGTTCCGGTATGCTGTCGATCTTGAACTCCAGCACACCGCGCGGCAGCAATAAAGCTCCGTCAATGTGCCCGGCGGCATATTCGCTTTCTTCGCGGGTATCAACAATAACGATATTGCCCTCGGCAATCAGCTGCTTTGATTTGGCGACATTAATCTCGGTAATCTGTTGCTTTGCGGCGGCGACCAGATCGTCAGTGCTTGTTGTAACGCGAACGGGGCGCGTGGTGTCTCTCAGAACGACAGCATCCTGGCGTTCATTTTCATCCAGCCCGCAATAACGGTTGGCGGGCACTGCCTCATCAATTAGCCGAGGCTTGGGTAAATTCAGGTTGTTCATAATCTCGATGAACTGCTCGCGGGTCTTGCCTGCCAGTCGCGGGTTGGTGGTGCGTTCCTGCATGATGCTGCTGACCCAGTGTTGCTGGTAATCATGGCCGGGATAAACCAGTGTTTCATCCGGTAAGGTGAATAAACGTTGGGTAATGCAGTCATAAAGGGCTCCGGCATCGCCGCCCTGAAAATCGGTACGGCCGCAACCGCCGATCAATAAAGAATCCCCGGTGAACAGGCGGTCACGCCATAAAAAAGAAATGCTGCCGCGCGTATGGCCGGGCGTGGCAATGACTTTAATCTGTTCACCGTTGGCGAATTTAAAAACGTCACCATCCTGAATTTGAATATCCGCTGTCTCGGCGCCGCAAAACTGACTGACCGCGGTTTGCGCGCCCAAGCGTTGGCGCAGCAGGCCGCTGGCGGTGATATGGTCGGCATGGACATGCGTTTCCAGGGAATATTTTAGCTGTAAGTCATGTTCTTCAAGCAGGGCGATGTAATCATCAATATGGGTATTAACCGGATCGATAAGGACAGCATCCTTACTGACCGGGTCAGCGATCAGGTAGGTGTAAGTCCAGGTTTCCTGATCAAATAGTTGTCTGAATATCATGATGTCTCTCCGGTTGGTGCGAGTGGATTATCGGATGTGTATGCTTGGCTTAATAGCAAAGCTTGTGCCAAAAGCAAGTGTAATCATCAACTTGTTGTTTTAACTATAAATTACTATTTTCTAAATAGTGCTTGCTTCAGTCTTGTTGTTTCATGTACTGTTTTATTGAAACATGTTCAGGTTTAAATGAAACATCATATGAAACATTTGAAACAGACCGCCTTATTTTCCGGGAAACTGTCATATTGGCTGTCGCAATTCGACAGTACAACTATTTTCTCAAAAATGCTTGATCTTTGTGATTGCGCTGGCATCTATATTGTCGACAAGAATCAACAGGTTCTTCATTGGAGTCTTGGCGCGGAAAAGTTATCGGGACTCAAAGTTGAGGATGTTATTGACAAGGCTTGCTTGCCAGAATTCGAGATTACAGATGCCAGTGAAAATAAAGAACAGTTTGTAAAATTAACCTGGGCTGATAATCATAAAATCGAAGTTAAAAAAGTTGTCCAGGTTTTACATGATAAAACCGGCGTTTTTGCAGGTGGCATCGGTTTGCTTTTTGCCTGTTCTGAGCAGGCGTCAAACACTGTTTTTCCTAAAGCTCAGGTTGAAGCCAAACAAAGCTTTCAAGGAATATTAAGCCGCTCACCGGCCATGCAAGCGGTTTTCCAGATTATCCAGAATGCCGCAGAAACGGAAGCAACCGTATTGGTAAGGGGCGAGAGCGGTTCCGGCAAGGAGTTGGTTGCAAAGGCAATCCATGATCTGAGCGCTCGCCATGACGCGCCTTTTTTGGCAATCAATTGCGCAGCCCTGTCCAGCAGCCTGTTGGATAGTGAGCTGTTCGGGCATGTACGCGGCGCATTTACCGGAGCGATCAAGGATCATAGCGGCCTGTTTCAACGAGCGCATGGCGGAACCTTGTTTCTGGATGAAATAGCCGAATTGCCCCTTGCATTGCAGGCCAAGCTGCTCAGGGTAATACAGGAAAGAAACTACTTTCCGGTGGGCGGGGACCGTTTAATTGATGTCGATGTCCGCATAGTCGCAGCGACGCATCGTTCTTTACGGGAAGAAGTGAAAAACGGGCGTTTCCGTGAGGATTTGATGTACCGGTTGAGGGTGGTACCTATTTTTATCCCGCCATTACGGGAACGCAGGGAAGATATCAGCTTATTACTGTGGCATTTTATCCAGCAGCATAATGCGGCCAGTTTCAGGAAAATTGAAAAAATTGATCCCCAGGCCATGCGGGTTTTGTTGGACTATGCGTGGCCGGGTAACATCAGGGAGCTGCATAATGTCGTGGAATATGCTTTTGCGGTGGGTCGCGGCACGGTTTTACGCTTATCCGAATTGCCCCCTGAATTCAGGGAGCCTCAGGTGGTCACTCAACCAATCAGGCTCAATTCGCCTCTGTCAGCAGAACAGGAATCTGCCGCGATCCGGCGGGCACTGGAGCAAAGCAATGGCATGATCACACCCGCCGCGCAGTTGCTGGGTATGAGTAGGGCCACTTTCTGGCGTAAACGCAAGTTTTATGGGGTGTAACACTTGATAGCATTGGAATGTATTGTTTGGGCAGGTAATATACGAGGTCTTTGCCATGTCATTAAACGAAAAAGGTAGGTGCATTGCCTAAGCATTTCTTTTTTTATCTTTAACTTATTGAGCTCTCTTGGAAGTTATTTAAAGAAGTCATGAGTTATCGTAATCCTAATCATTATTTAAAGATCAATATATCAATGAGTTCAGTTAACTAGTGCGGCTACTTATTATTGAAGATAATCGGGATCTGTCTGTCGAGCTGACTGATTTTTTTGAACAGCAGGGCGATACCATAGATACGGCTGCGGACGGAATTACCGGTCTGCATTTAGCGGTTGTCAACC
>JAQTLI010000194.1 GCA_028714995.1 Methylobacter sp.
CAGGTAACCGGGATTCAAATTAAGGAAACCGTGCCGGACACGGTATTCGAGCTGGCCGACGAAGTCGAATTGATTGACCTGCCGCCCGATGAATTGTTACTGCGGCTCAAGGAAGGCAAAGTCTATCTGCCGCAACAGGCTGAGCGGGCGATGCGCAACTTTTTCCGCAAAGGCAACCTGATTGCGTTGCGGGAGTTGTCCTTACGCCTGACCGCCGATCGGGTCGATGCGCAAATGCAAGATTACAGGGACAACCATGCGATCAGCGATGTTTGGCCGGTCGGCGACAGGATATTGGTATGCATTGGCCCCAATGTCCTTGCCGAGCGACTGGTGCGCGCCGCCAAACGGCTCGCTACCAGTCTTCATGCGCAATGGATCGTGACCTATGTGGAAACGCCGGAGCTGCAACGCCTGCCTGCCGAGCGCCGCGATGAGGTGTTGCGGGTGCTGCGTTTTGCCGAGCAGCTGGGCGCCGAAACGGTGACCTTGTCAGGTCCCGATATGAGCAAGGAAATCCTGGGTTTTGCCAAAAGCCGCAATGTCACTAAAATCGTGCTGGGCAAGCCCAGCCGCCGGGGTTGGAGGCGCTGGATGCTGGGCTCGGTCGTCGATACGCTGATTACCGAAGCGCATAACATCAACGTCTATTTGCTGGGAAGCCCGCGCGGCGAAGGCTTAACCGAGCAAAAAACACCTAAAGAGATGCCCGGTGCAAAAGCGCTGCGCCCTATTTATCCTTGGGGACGCGCCAAGCGGCGCTGGTTAAACTGGGGCTGGGCAGTGGTGATGACAGGTTGCACGAGTTTTCTCGCCTGGTTAATGTCTGGGAAATTCGAGTTGACTAATCTGGTCATGGTTTATTTGCTGGGCGTGGTTTTTATAGCGGCCCGCTTTGGCCGTGAGGCATCCATTCTGACCTCGGTGCTGAGCGTTGCCGCATTCGATTTTTTCTTTGTAAACCCGGTTTATACTTTTGTGGTTGCGGATGTGCAGTATTTAGTGACGTTCGTCATTATGCTCCTGGTGGCGTTGATCATCAGTCATCTGACCAGCAATATGCGTTCCCAGGCTAAGGTTGCCTCGCATCGGGAACGGCGCGCCAATGTTCTTTATGCGTTGAGTGAAGATCTGGCGGCCAGCCGTACCGTAGCGGATACGGCCAGAATCGCCGTGCGTCATATTAAGGAAGAGTTCGGCGGCGCTAGCGTATTGCTGTTCCCCGTCGATGACGGCCGGATAGTCTACCCTCTGGATCCACCCGTTCCTGAGTCTCTGCGCGATTGCGATCTCGGTGTGGCGCAATGGGTTTTCGACCACGGCCAGATTGCCGGGCAAGGCACCGATACCTTGCCCGGAGCCAATGCGGTGTTTTTCCCTATGTCCGGCTTTCGCGGCGTCATCGGTGTGCTGGCTTTGCGCGCCGCCAATCTGCGCAGGGTGTTTCTACCCGAACAGCGCCGGCTGCTGGATACTATTATCAGCCAGATTGCCCAAACCGTTGAACGGGTGCGTCTTGCCGAAGAGGCGCAGCAGACGCAAATACGCATGGAATCAGAGACCTTGCGCAATTCTTTGCTTAGCGCCATTTCCCACGATTTACGCACGCCGTTGGCATCCATTGTTGGTGCAGCCAGCACCTTGGTGGAAGAGGATGCTCAGCTTGCTCCTATTGATCGACAAGAATTGAGCATGACCATCTATGACGAAGCGCTGCGCATGTCGAACCTGACCAACAATATTCTGGATATGGCTCGCCTGGATGCAGGACAGACATCGTTGAACCGGCAATGGTATCCGCTGGATGAAATAATCGGCGGAACTTTGACGCGGATGCACAAGCAACTTGAAGGGCGTGTCGTTAATGCCAAATTGCCGGATGGCCTCTGTTTGGTGCGCGTTGATGCGGTGCTGATCGAGCAGGTGTTGGTCAACCTGCTGGAAAACGCCTGCAAATATACGCCGGGAGGCAGCCCCATCGACATCATCGCCGAACTCTCTACCCATACGCTAAAGGTAACGGTAGCGGATCGCGGCCCCGGCATTCCGCCGGGAGAAGAGGAAAAACTGTTCGATAAATTTTATCGGGTAGACCGGGAAGGCACCCAAAGCGGCGTCGGCTTGGGCTTAGCTATTTGCAAGGCTATCATTATTGCGCATGGCGGTGTTATCGGAGCCGCAAACCGGCAGGGCGGCGGGGCGCAATTCTTTTTTCTGCTGCCCGTAGACGAAGCGCCGCCGCAACTGGTAGCGGAACAGCTGCAAGATGAATAACACCAAACCCGTCATTGTGGTTATCGAGGATGATCCGCAAATCTGCCGCTTTTTGCGTACCAGCCTGAGTGTGCAGGGATTTCAGGTGGTTGAGGCAGGAACCGGCGAACGGGGCGTGGTGGAAATCGGTACGCGTAAACCGGAGCTGGTCATCCTCGATCTGGGCTTGCCGGGCATGGACGGCATAACGGTGATCCGCAAGGTTCGCGAGTGGTCCGCAGTGCCGATCATCGTGCTGTCGGCCAGAAGTCAGGAAAGCAACAAGATTGCCGCGCTGGATGCTGGAGCGGACGATTATCTAACCAAGCCGTTCAGCATCGGCGAGCTTTTGGCGCGCATTCGCGTATCACTTCGCCATGCCGCACGGCTTGCAGGAAACGGCGTTGAAACGCTATTTAGTGTCGGCGATTTACTGGTTGATTTATCTCTTCGCAGTGTACACATCGGCGAACAGGAAATTCATCTGACCCCCATTGAATACAGGCTGTTGACTGTGTTGATCCATCATGCGGGTAAGGTACTGACTCACCGACAGTTATTGCTGGACGTTTGGGGGCCTGCCTATGTGGAGCACGCCCACTATGTACGGATTTACATGGGACAATTGCGTCGGAAACTAGAATCAGATCCCACGCACCCGCGCTACTTGCTTACCGAGGCGGGCATAGGGTATCGTTTGGCGTACAGGGAATAAGGTAACTCGCAAAAACAAAACCACCAACCATTTCTCTTGAGATTGGGTCTGTATGGTCGTACAAGCAGTTTCGATGAGTGGCCTCTTGAGGACGACTGCTGCCGATCATAGTAATCAGCCCCGCTCCAATGGAGTCATTGGAACCAAAAGGAATTCAGCTATTTTCTGTCACTGCATTTCTTGGGACGAAGTGATGAACTTTGCCCTCATACATCGCTCGTGTTCGTATGGCGGAATCAAGTCCTCGATGAACTAATGGTTCTAAAAAAGTAAGTCGAGCGCATCTTTCTCCTAAATCATCCACATGATTTTGGAACATGGGCAGTAGCATTTCTAAAGGTGCCAAATAACCCCCTTTAACTGGCTCAAGAATCCTTTCTGTTTGTTGGGGTCAGTACCAGATGCGCCCACCGGTTCAAATGGTGTCCTTTAGAAGGGGGTTACTGGTCCTTTCCAGTCAACATGAGGACGGGGTGTTGCTCTAGCCAAGGCACTCTCTGCCTCATGCCAGCCTTCACAGCTGTTACGTCCCTTGTGGCCTCTTGTCAGATTAAGCAGACTTTTGGCCTTGGCATAGATCATAAAATAAAGAAGAATCAGCCGTTGCTTCCAAGGAGGAATTGATGAACGACTGCATATCAGTTTATCGTCATACAATCCCCGGTCAATCATTCTAATAGCTCCCCACGCATGAACTGTTACCGTTGCACCCAAAGGAAGGCGGGAGCCGAGCACTACCGCATCCAGAAGATCACCGTCCAGTCCGATGAATGCCGGAATCGAGCCATAGTTGAAAGGGCAGGGTAAGGGAGAGATAAAATCCAATTTTCCAGTGGAGCCCCGCTTCAAAAAACTACCACGTGGTATCTCAATGGTGACTTCAACCAGAGGAGCTCCTATTTGCATATCCTCTGAATTCGTTGATACAGATGGACTTTCCGTTTTCTTTAATTCTATCAATTATCAATCACTCCTTAGTTGCAAAAAAGGACGCCGCGCCTCCTTATTGTCATAATTAATGATGAGACCCTAATGCGGCTAAAATATCAACTCATAAACAACTTTGACCGTAAAAACTGGTAAAGATTTGTTTGTTGCACCATTAAAATAAACTGTTACTCTCTGTGGCACTTCTGGTAGCTTGCGTAACATCTGACAGCAACTAAATTAATGCCAGTTTTTCACCACAGATTCTAAAGCGAGCCTTTATGAATACACTTTATTATAGCCATCCTGATTTTCTTTTTCATGAAACAGGTGCTGGACATCCTGAATGTGCAGACCGGCTCAGGAGTATAGAAAAAGCATTGGCAGCACCGGAGTTCTCAAGTTTAATCCGGCAATCTCCGCCACTGGGTACAGAACAACAAATCAGGTTGATTCATCCACAGTTTTATATTGATGCAATTCTTGAAGCCATACCAGAACAAGGTGAACATTATTTGGATCAAGACACGGTGTTGTCACCTGGATCAAAACAAGCCGCTTTTCGAGCAGTGGGCGCTGTTTGTGATGCTGTAAATCAAGTCCTGACTGGCAAAGCCGACAATGCTTTTTGCGCCATAAGGCCGCCGGGGCATCATGCAGAACCGAGTCAGGCAATGGGATTTTGCCTGTTTAATAATATAGCGATTGGGGCCAGTTATGCTCTCCAGCATTATCACCTCGAACGCATCGCCATCGTTGACTTTGATGTCCACCACGGCAACGGCACGCAGGCGGCTTTTTACAATCAGCCCAACGTGCTCTACGCATCCAGCCATCAGATGCCGCATTATCCTGGCACGGGCCATCCCACAGAAATAGGTGTCGGCAATATTATCAATGTGCCACTGGCGGCGGGTGACTCGGGCGTTGAATTCAGGAAAAAATACAGCAGCATTATTTTACCGGCAGTGAAAAAATTTAAACCTGATTTGTTGCTGATTTCTGCCGGCTTTGATGCGCATAAGGACGACCCGTTAGCTTCCATCATGCTGGTTGAAGATGATTTCAAATGGATTACTCAAGAGTTAATGGACATCGCCGACAGCTGCTGTAAAGGCCGGATTATTTCGGCATTAGAAGGCGGTTACAATCTCAAGGCTTTAGCTGCCAGTGTTGCCATTCATGTTAAAACCCTAATGACGAGCTAGCGTAGTTAGCCGTATTGAAGTGTGCAGATTGCAGTCATGAGGGTGATTGAAATTAGCAGGGAAGATGCTCGCGCGCCAACTACACATACTGCCATCAGCCACTGAAACTCATTGAAGCCGTATTCCAAAAGTTAATGCATAATAATGTTGGAAATGGCACAATTTTTAAACAACACTCGTAAAATTCGGCGGAATAAACTCATGACTAACGTCAAGAAAAAACAAGAAATCGGACGCAGGATCTACTTCCGCGAAAGTTCAAAAAGTCGAATTTCATACGCGTAACGAGCATCTCACCGCCAGTAGATCCGACAGCGGTGAAATCTTGGGCTTTGCGACCGGATTCATGCGCCTTTTGATGTCGAGGCGGCAAGGCACCGTGAAACCGCTGGGGGGTAATTTTAGTGAGCGCCTGCCTTATCGGGTGCAGTGGTTACGGGCCGGGTACGGTGTCACGCGATCGGTTCGACTACACCGCGGCCATTTCGGATTCGTGGAAAGACGAGATGTTGCTGAATCTGGTGAAGCTTCGTTACGGCAACGCGCCATAAGCCTGAGCGGTTCCTGGTACAGCAACCTGACCACATTGCCGGCTCAGGTGTTGAGCGGGGTGGGCACTTATACCGATCGTCCCACGGTGACATATAGCCCGCTTATCGGCGAGCGGTTCGCGCGCAGCTTGATGTCACCGATTCCTCCATCTGCAATCGTTTCCCTGATTCAGGCCGGCTATCCGGCGGACTTTGTGTTACAGCTTACCCTCCACTCGATCAACAACATGCAGAACCATTTTGGCGGTGAGGCCCGCGCCAAACCGGCCGATGCGGGTTTCTATCGGTTGATCGAGTTGATGCGGCGGATGCAG
>JAQTLI010000195.1 GCA_028714995.1 Methylobacter sp.
GCTTGCCAACCTGATGTTTGGCAGTGTCTAAATGGCGCTCGTAGGCACCCCAATCATCGGTGTAATAACGGGTAATGTTGAACGGTTGAAGCAATGCCTTCAGTTGCTTGAAGACCTCATCTTTACGTCTACCAAAGACATACGCCAGTATTGTGCTGGTCACATGATCAATTGCGTACCACAGCCAACGCTGCTCCGATTTCTTGCCCACATAAGACCACTGTTCGTCCATTTCGGCTTCACAGAAGGCTTCCAACCTAACTTCCATGCCACGTGACGCAGCCAGTGTATTAACAATAGGGTTTACCTGTGTAAGTATGGTTTGCTTTTTTTTAGCGTGCTGATGACGGTGTTTTTGTTAATCCCCAACACCCGCCCCGTATCACGAATACCGCTGCCATTGATCGCCATCTCTACCACTTGGCGTTTGACACCAGGCACATAGGCTTTATAGCGATAATCAAGAAGGAATGTCTTGATTGAACAACCCTCAATATGGCATCGGTAACGTTGTGTTCCTTGCTCAGTACGGCCGGACTTTGTAATTTGGCTACTGCCACACTCGGGGCAGACGATTTCTTGATAGCATGGCATGCGGCTAATAATACAACAAACTACAGATTTAACCCATTACCGAAAAGAGAATCCAACAGCTTTATGCTGACTGGGCTGACGAGCCATTACCGATATTGGGCGATTGAACGCCGCGTGAGGCCATTCAAACGCCGGAAGGGCTGGAGCAGGTAAAATTCCTGCTGCATACCTACGAACATGGCGAAGCTCAGCAGGCCGAAGCTCAACACCGCGAGCCGGTTTCCTATGAATTTCTCTGGCAGTCACTTGGGATAACATCGTAGTTAAGTCGTCGTCATTGATGGGCCAAGATAAGCGACCACTTATCAAAAACAGTCGTTTAAAAAGTTATCAACCAGACAAACATAAACATCGTACAAGAACGAGGAAATTGTATAAATTGCTAGCTAAAAGTGGCTTAAATCTTAACACCCATGCCTGAACCAACTAAAATCAGTCGATTTTGACCTAGAAAACCCTTACCAAATGGGTCTTGACAGAATTTTGGTGTTTTTGGCGTACCAATACGCTGATTATGCGGTTATCTGTGAAACGCTGCATCAGTATCTAAAAATAGTTGATTGATAGATTCCAAAATTCCTGTGGATAACTTTATCAGCAGCTGATAAACTAATTTATGCGCAAAGACCAAGAAATTGATACACTAATTGATTTACACGATCAGCTCATTGAGCAGAACGGTGGTTACTGGATTAAAATCGAAGCGTGGAAAGTAAAAGCAACCGAAGATATTCCTCATGGAATTCGTTACTCTTTAACGCTACATGAACCCTATGGAAAAAGGATGCTCGGCTACGATAATGCTCATGCCATTAAGCCGCCCAAAAAATTCAAATATGCAGGCAGAAAGTTAACTTATGACCACAAGCACAGACATGCTAGCGACAAGGGCGTCCCATATGAATTTCAGAACGTAGCTCAATTACTAGCTGATTTTTTCGCAGAAGTTGACCGAGTATTGAAGGAGATAGAACGACAATGAAAAAAGCAATCGTTATTGGTATCATGCCGCAAGAGCGTATTCGCGAACGGGTATTGTCCATTGCTCGTGGCGAGTACAAACCAAAACCATCGGACCCAAAAATCTGGTTTACTTCGATGCGTTCACTAGCTGAGGTTTTAAGCGATGAAAATAGAGCTCTCCTTAAAATCATTCAGGAGGCTAAGCCGCAATCTATATCTTCATTAGCAGAAATTACTGGTCGTAAAACTAGCAACCTATCGCGCACATTAAAAACAATGTCTAACTACGGCTTTGTCGATATGCAGCGCGAAAAAAACCATGTGCGTCCAGTGGTTAATACCACTGACTTCATGATTATTGCATGATGAGGCGTAAGCAGCTGCAATTAAGGGGGATTCGTGATTTTCTTGATGAAACGGTGATCCTGTTCAATCAGGTTATTCAAATATTTAACCTGGAGTATTTCAACAAAAATGATCAAGCCTGCAAGCATCAACAATAAATTAATATTCTCCAACCCGGCATAGTTGGCGCCGTTTTTATCCTTGACGACTTTTTTAGGAAACTCATTAGCGTCGATTGCTTGTTTGAAAAAGGCGTTGGCCGCCGCTTCATCACGGTGCTAGAAAAGCATGAAATCAATGGTATCGCCGAATTTATCAACGGCTCGATATAAGTAAACACATTTTCCTTTGATTTTGATAGTGGTTTCATCCATCCGCCACGAAGTCGCAACAGTATGTTTACATTTTTTAGCTGCCAAAGCTAAGGAAGATGAGTATTGGATAACTCAACGATTGAGTGTGGTATGATCCACTTTAACGCCCCCTTCTTCCAGAATTTCTTCAAGGTCTCGATAGGAAACGGCATTCCGGACATAGAGAAAAACAGCGTGGAGAATAATATCTTTTGAAAAGTGAGCGCCTTTAAAACTGATCATCGATTATTCATTTCTTAAAAAATGAATTATCTCTCGGTTTTACAAATTTTGCGACAGAACCCTATCGGTGCATTCGGTTCCTTTCAGCCATCATTTGGCTGCGATGAAATGTCAACAAAACTTTGTGTAACGTAACATGTTGATTTATTGATTATCGATGATCAACGAACTTCATGCGAATCACTTATGGAGGTTTTTATGTTCAAGAAAGTTAGGTGGTGTTTTTTCCTGATCGTTTTATTTAATCAAAATGCGTTTGCACAATTACCGAATTTTACCGAGATGGTAAAAACCAATGGCGCTGCCGTGGTCAACATCAGCTCCACGCAAAAAGCGTCGCCTGAGGCTGAAAATGCCCCAGAACAGCCGCAGCTACCGGAGGGAATGCCTCCTGAATTGGAAGAGTTTTTTAAGCGCTTTTTAGAGGAGCAGGGCGGCGGATATGTTCCAAGGGATACCACATCCTTAGGCTCGGGTTTTATTATTTCCCCTGATGGTTATATCTTAACCAATAGTCATCTGGTAAAAGATGCTAATGAAATCGTAGTGAAATTATCCGACCACCGGGAACTGTTAGCCAAAGTGATCGGCTCAGATACGCGCACCGATGTCGCGTTATTAAAGGTCGATGCCAAAGACTTGCCTGCAGTGACCATTGGCGATCCAAACAAGCTACAGGTCGGCGAGTGGGTTCTGGCGATAGGCTCCCCTTTTGGATTTGAGCAATCTGCGACAGCAGGCATAGTCAGCGCCAAAGGGCGCAGCTTGCCCGGCGGGAATTATGTGCCGTTTATACAGACCGACGTAGCAATAAATCCAGGCAATTCAGGCGGGCCGTTGTTTAATATGGAAGGCAAAGTCGTTGGAATAAACTCCCAGATTTACAGCCGTACCGGCGGTTATATGGGACTTTCATTCGCCATACCCATGGATGTAGTGATGAATGTCGTAGATCAAATAAAAGCCACCGGAAAAGCATCGCATGGCTGGCTAGGTGTCCAGATACAGGATGTAACGCGAGAACTGGCCGAATCATTCGGCATGAAAAAGCCGCAGGGAGCGCTGGTTTCCAAAGTGCTGCCCGACAGTCCTGCCGAAAAAGCCGGATTGCAGATTGGCGACATTATTACCGAATTTAACGGCCAGCAGATTGAAACCTCGGGAGATTTACCGCCCATGATAGGTATGACGCCTATCAACGCCAAAGCCACATTAAAAATCATCAGACAAGGTGAGACTAAAACCATCTACTTTACAGTAGGACTATTGCCGGATGAAGTGGATAAATTGGCGGAAGCTAAAGCGGCAGCACCAAAACTCCCCCATAATCGTCTGGGTATTAATGTCATTGATTTAACCGATGCGCAAAGAGACGCTTTGCAGGTCACAAAAAACGGCGTATTAGTGCAGGATGTTGCCAAGGGAGTCGCCAAGGATGCCGGAATTCAACGTGGCGATGTAATTTTACGCATTCAGAATAACGTCATCCGCGATATGGCTGATTTTGAAAAAATAGTCAAAAAACTCCCGGCCGGTAAGTCAGTCGCTATTTTGATACAGCGCCAAGGTAGTCCGATGTTTATGGCGATTAAAGTAAATAAATAATCTGCGGGACTTACAACATGAGTGGAGAAAAATAACATAATTCCCATGAGGCGAGTCAAAGGAGTAAGGAGGGTGCGTTTAAACAAACGACATATATGGATGCCCACGTTTTTGCCAAGCCCTCATTTTTTGATGTATCAAGAAAAAGATCGATTGCAGCCATATATCCGGATTTATGAGGTCCAATGTCTCTATCCCTGATGGAATACGCTAACCAGAATCCAATCACCAAAGCAATCTTTATGATCTATGTCGTTTACGGATTTATCTGGTTACGGTCCGACCTGTCTCGCCATCACTTCATGATTGCCTCTGCAATCGTTGTGAACTGTCTCCTAAATATTAGTGTTTGGACTAGCGGGAGCATTTACACAGAAACATACGGTTTGAGTAAATGCTCCCGCTAGTCCATAACATAATACCCAAAAAATACTATCAATAGAGTCATATTCGATTTATGGGAGGCATACTATCATTGCATCAAGGGTGTTTTTGATTGCTTGTAGAGGCAAATATAATCTACTCCACCAACCAGGAATTTCATTTGAACGAAGATGGCGCTTTTGGCAGCTATGTGGTAACTACCCCTATAAACGGTGATCAGTAACCTCACCAGTTTGTGTTCCAGTAGATTTGCGACTACTATTGCGACAGTTCCCTAGGAAGTGACTATGATGCGTTTGCGACTTTAAGCCTCTAATGCCAGAGAGGGCGAATAACTGACAACCCAATGATTGAGTGTGGCATGATCAAATCTAATGCCGCTTCCTTCTTGTAGAATTTCTTCAAGGTCTACGGCATACCGGCCATAGAAAAAACAGCGTGGAAAATAATATCTTTTGGAAAGTGAGCGCCTTTAAAACTGATCATCGGTCATTCAATTCTTAAAAAATGAATTATCTCTCGGTTTTACAAATTTTGCGACAGAGCCCTCTGGGTTGCACAGCAAATGGGACATAAGGACTACCTTGCCAACTTACCGAAGTTGTAATGAACCACTTTGACTGGTTCATTACAACCGGATTTGACGAATTATTATTGTCGAAACCCTCTCCACCGTTGATGCTAATACACTCCCTGTTTTGGCATCAATATTGCTGTGCACTTGAAGGTCATCTCTTGGTACTCTACCGACCCTCCTGGGTCACCTCATGATGCCCTCCATTTAATATTAGGAGGGCATTTTTTTTACAAAAAAAGCCGGTACTGACTTCTTCCTGTAAAACTTTTCTTTTTGGCTGAAAAAGTCCTAAACCATGTTCACCAATATACGTTTAGCCTCCGATATGGTTGGTATAAGGGTTAAAGTTTGGTCGTTTAATCTTGTTAAATCCAAATTCGGTTGCACGGTGGCAAGTATTGCATGCTTTCGTCAAGGCATCGTAATCTCTCTCTTAACGAATGATCTTGGCATCTTGGGTCTTTACCAGCACCGCACCGTCGATAAACTCGATAACATCCGCACGCACGGTGAACTTGGGCAGTGCGAATAAAATAAAATAAGTAGAACTATTTTCATGCGCTACGTTGACGAGAGCCTGGGCTTTTCCTTCGGAAACACCTACGTGCTGGTAAAGCTTGGTAATCGCCTCATCGTAGCCAGGGGATTTCAGGTTAATTAGACCCAGGAAACTAAAGCCGACACTACTGCCAATTGCATTGGTTTTCCTGATTACCCATAAAGAACAGCCAACGTAAAAAACGTCTATACTGACAGTACCGGCATATGAATGAGGGTAACGTCATGAAAAACAAAGTCCAATTTCAAAAAGGCTATAGCCTGAGTGAGTTCATGAAGAATTATGGAACTGAAGATCAGTGTCGAAAAGCCTTGTTTCAGTGGCGCTG
>JAQTLI010000196.1 GCA_028714995.1 Methylobacter sp.
TTGCGAAGGGCAAGGCGCATCGTCGGTATTGTGGTTTTTCTGTTTGCGCTTGCCGGTTGTACCAGCTCAACATTGCTTGTGCTTAACACGTTGGCACGTTTTGATGATTACAGCGTCATCGAAGACGTAGCTTACGGCGAGCAGGCGTTGAACCGCCTCAATATTTACCTTCCTGCCCAGAAACAGGCCAGTCGCACCACGGTGGTGTTTTTTTACGGCGGCTGCTGGGGTGGATGCGAAACGTTCAACAAAGAATACTATCGGTTTGTTGCCCAGGCGTTGACTGCACATGGGTACACGGTGGTCATAGCCGATTACCGGCGTTATCCGGAAGTAAAATTTGCCCAGATCATGGCTGATGTTAGCAGGTCTGTAACATGGGTGAGTGCACATATCGCTGAATATGGCGGAGACCCTAAGCAGATTTTTTTGATGGGGCATTCGGCCGGCGCTCATTTGGCTGCAATGCTGACATTTAATAAAGATTATTTGCCGCCGGAAACTTATCAAAGCATCAAAGGCTTTATCGGTCTGGCCGGGCCTTATGATTTTTTACCATTGACTGATGCTTATCAAAAAGAGGTTTTTGGCCCTGAAAAAAACTATCCGGCCTCGCAGCCCGTCAATTTTGTACGGGGTACAGAACCGCCTTTGCTGTTACTGTACGGCAATACTGATGTAACGGTAAAATCGGTGAGCATTGAAAGTTTAAGCCGTAAAGTCAGGCAGGCCGGCGGCTGTGTGGAAACGCATGTGTATGGCGATCTGGATCATGTCGAGCTGTTGGGCGCACTTTCGTTGCCATTGCAAAACCGTGAGCCGGTATTGGCTGATATTATTCATTTTCTGGATTATTATTCGTCGCATGACAGGCAGGGCTTTCGCTCCTCGATAAATACTCCTGAGTCTATGCAGTCTTGTTGACGGCTGATGTCTCATAAGTATTTTCAATCAGTAAAATGGAAGTAGATTGATTAATAAACTACGAAGAATATGAATTTTTTACCCTGGTTTTTTCGTGGTTCGTAGCCTCAGTCCTATGCTGAACACAGTCACAAAAATAATATCCAGTCCGGTATGGCCGGTTTTTTTTAAGCTATAATTTTACGGACCTCAATCCTTACTGAACTTATGCGAAACATACTTTGTCTAAAGATCGGCTTTATCTGGATTATCTGTTTGCATAGCTTTTCCAATGAATAAACCAGCCGCTTTCAGCAAACGGACTAGGGTCAAGCCTGAGGTTGGTCAAAAACCTAAACCGCGCCCAGCAAGGAAAGTCGCACGGAAGACTGTACCTAAAGCGCCCGTTGTCAGTTTCAGGCGCAGGCTGCTGTTGATTAGTCTTGAAGTACTTGGCCTGGTGATTACGGCAGTTTCCGTAATCATGGTTCTGCTGGGCTATTCGGCTAACTGGTTTTCAGGTACCAGTTTCTTTGCCAGTTTGTTGCCTTTTGCAATCGGTGTGTTGGGCTTAATTGTGGCTGCTGCGGTGTTGCTGATAGGCTGGTGGAAACTTCGCAAATGGTTGCATGGCAGGTCATCTCTATGGGCGCCACTGGTCTCTATCGGCCTCGCGCTGGTTATTGGCTGGTTTGTTATGCAAAATCAATTCACTCAGGCGTTCGGACACTTCCGTACACTGGTCGGTGGCAAGCAAGAGGCCGGCCGGGTTACGTTGGCTCATCAGGTCTATGCCGCTTACCGTCGGTATGATTCGGCACAATTGCAACGGCTGGTTAACCGTGCGCAGGAATATAATTCAGACATTGAAGAAGCGGCTAAGGAATTCGATATCGACCCTAATCTTCTGCAAGGTGTCGCCGCGACAGAATCTTCATTTATGCCCCGTGATAGCAAGGACGGCGGGCGCGGTTTGTTTCAAATTACCCAGCCACCAAAATCTGTAATGGAGCAGGTTGGCAAGCAATTGTCGGTGAGCAAGCCTTCACCGCTCAACCCGCGACACAATGCTTTCATCGCCGCTGCCACATTAAAATATTATCTGGCTGAGATGAAGAATGATTTGTTTCTGGGATTGCTGGCCTATAACATCGGTCCTGCGAACGGAGGCCTTCGATTTATCATGCAGCAGTATGGAGCGACAGATTTTGTCACCATTCAACCTTATTTGCAGCAGTTGCCGCGCGATTATCCCATTCGCGTTTTATCGTATTCACTTGCTTTCCGGCTCTGGCAAAAAGAAGGTAAATTTCTGGCTTATGAAGAAGGGAAAAATGCTGTTCGCATACAGAGTATTGGAATACCCGGTTTGCAGTCTCCTCTTTAAGGCTGTAAAAAGCTTCCAATTTTTCCCACTTTTGCATCCGTTATCACAATGTTGGGTTGCCACACAACACTCAAGCTTGATCGAAGGTATTTATGCTCGCGTTCCTCGCACATCTGATTTTGACAGCAGCCTTGTTGCTGCTCATGGCCAACCTCGTCCGAGGCGTTCAGGTGGATGGCTGGGGTCCCGCTCTCGTCGGCGCGATTGTTCTCGGTTTCGTGAATGCCGTCGTGCGACCGCTTATGGTTCTGTTCACGCTGCCCCTTACGGTTCTCACTTTTGGGGTCTTTCTTCTGGTGGTTAACGCGCTCATGCTTAGTTTGGTGGCGGTACTCGTTCCTGGCATCCGCGTTCAGGGTTTTGGACCCGCATTCCTCGGGAGCTTGGTGCTCACGTTGCTCAATCTTGTCGTTACGCTCCTAATACCGTGGTAGGCTCGGCGTAGCAGTGCATGCGGTTTATCCATCTTTATTTGAAAGCTTTTTCTATCTACTCAGGCCGAGAAAGAATGTAAAATATTTGAATCTAGATAATAAATTGTTGAGCATCTATGAAGAAAGTGAAAATGAAAACTCGAATAAATCACAAGCAAGTTGCCGAAAAAATAGAAACTGTATCGATGGGAATAAGTATTACTTCTGGCGTTGTAGCGGCGGGTGCAGCATTGGCTGCACCAACCGGGTTTAGTGCGATAGGTGTCGCTCTTGGAATAACGAGTGTTCCTTTGATCGTTACTGTAGCACCGGTTATCGGGGCTGCAGCAACAGTTACAGGAGTTATCTCGGGAGGAGCTTACTTCTATTCAAAATGGAAATCGAAGAAGGCTAAAGAAGATTTGGGGAACAAGCAAAGTGGCTTTGATTACGGAACATTAGCCGAAAAGGACGAGTCCTGACAAGACGCCGCACTGGACGCGGATTCCGCCAATGAGCACTGTCGTTTATCACAATTCAAAAATACTACACATCCTAAAAGCAGATTAAACATTCAGTAATCACGATGGTGACCTTTTCGGGGCGATGTTTCTTTAATCTTCTGATAATTAGATATTTGAAAAAGTCAGGGACTCAGCAGTTTATCAAGGACTCTTATCTTCTTCTAATGCAGCAGAAACAATAAACTCACTAAACCCCAGGATATTCCTGCTGCTGCCGGAATCGTAAAAATCCATGCCCAAACAATCCGTTCGATGACAGAAAGTTTAAGCGCGTGAGGATTCTTGGCAAAACCTACTCCCATAATCGCTGTTGAAATGCTATGCGTGGTGGAAACCGGCATACCGAAATGGGCGGCAGTCAGCAGAATTGTCGCTGAGCTGGTTTCCGCTGCGAATCCGTTTATCGGGTGTAATTTCACCATTTTGTGGCCGAGCGTTCTGATAATACGCCACCCGCCTACCGCAGTACCAAGCGCCATGATCAAAGCGCAAGCAAAGACGATCCAGGTATCGATGTCTGTTTCTCCACCATCCGGCCGTAAAAATTCAGCCCAGGCCGGCAACTGATCGAGCGTACCGGCACTATTCGCTGCAAAAATCGCCAAGGCGATAATGCCCATGGTTTTTTGCGCATCGTTACTGCCATGAGCAAAACCCATATAACCCGCTGACAAAAGCTGGGCTTTCCCGAACACAACATTAATCCATTTCGGACGCGCCATACGCGCCATGAGCCCGCCCGCGGAATTCATGCCACTGATAATAGCCATCAGGCTACCCATGATAACGATACCTAAGGTAAAACCGGCAATCGGGGAACTGACCATGGGAATCACTACTTTCCATAATATCCCTTTGCTTTCGGTCCAGATGGCCGCAGTTTTCGACCATATCAACACATCGAAATTATTACCTCCAGCCGCAAGCGCTGCGCCGCATAAGCCGCCAATCAAGGCATGGCTGGAAGAGGACGGCAGCCCCAATGCCCAGGTAATAAGATTCCAGATAATCGCGCCGGTCAGTGCACAGATCAGGACTTCGGAGGTGATATTTACCATGCCGGTATCCACTAATCCCGACGAAATGGTTTTGGCTACTGCCGTACCCGAAAATGCACCGACTAGATTGGTGACTGCGGCGAGCATTACCGCTTGCGTTGGGGTTAATACTTTTGTGGCAACAACCGTAGCAATAGAGTTCGCGGTGTCGTGGAATCCGTTGATGAACTCGAATACCAGCGCTACAAAAATGACTAGCAAGAGCAAGGTCAGCATGATAAACCTTTTATGAATTTTTTAAGGCGATGTGGTAGATAACATTGCCGGCATCGCGGCAGCGGTCAATCGCTTTTTCGAGGATTTCAAACAAATCCATTTTTACCAGGTAGCGGATCGGGTCGGTTTCATTGTTGTAGGCATCTCGATACAACTCAAGTATTTGACGATCAGCTTCGGCTTCAATGGTTTGCAACTGATCATTTAATTTTTTGATTTGATCCAAATCCATCCCTGTACGTAATAGTCCGGTTATTTGTTCCAATACCTCGCAGGCTTGTTCCAACATCACAGCGCGACTGGTGAAATCCACATCACCAATACGACCCACGGCTAACGTATACCGCTCCGCAAACTTTTCCACGACTTTGGGGATTTTGTAAAGGGCGTTGTTAAGAGCTTCAATATCTTCACGATCAAGCACGGTAACAAAAGTATTGACCAATTCCTCGCTGATTTGTGCGAATAGATTCTTTTCCCGGCGACGCGCCTGTTTAAACTTTTCCAATGATTGTTGCGTCGCTGGCGTACTTAGAAGCTCGATCAATGCGCTAGCCGACGAATGCGCAGACTCGGCACTGGCTTCAAGCAAGCCATAGAATTTATCGCCTTTGCCGAAGATGGTTTGCAATGAGAACATGGTGTTTCCTTTTTATGAGCCATAAGGCATTTATTACTTTTATTCGTTAATTATCTCATAACAATGATCTTAAACATCAAAAGTTCTGAGTCTAAACAGGTAATGTAAATTTTATAAGCCGCTTAAATTACAGGTTTGCTTAATGCGGTTGCGGGCTACCGCACCACCACTTACGCATACTGCCGCATAATGGCGTAGAAATAGGAAAGAAGGATTACACAGGCAATTACTAATCTGCGTTCTATAGTGCCTTAACCAGAAACCCTGCGCGGTGTAAAACAGCGTCACTGAATTAATTTATTTTATTAGGGGGAAAAAGAATGCTGAAATGGTTGATTTTATATGCTTGTTTTACAAGGCCCGCGCCAAGGATTCCACTATAGTTGATTTTATTGATTGCCCCCGTCATAAACTGGGGAGCCTTTTTTATTATCTGTATGATGATGTTAGTGATGGTCGGAAAGACGGAAGGGTGGTGATAAGAACAGTTTTTCGAGATAGATCTCTGAGAGAATACAGCCGAAGACAACTATGCGAGATTAGCATGACTTTGTTGTTGCTTGTTGTGATGGGTACCGCTGCGTAGGTATGTTAATGCGGACTAAAGGACAGCGAGCCTTGATATATCCAATTAATGTCCAGTCCAAGGCATGATTGGAACAGTGGAAATACTGTTAGCGGGCGCTCCTTCGATGAGCTTGCGGCAGATGGCCACATAAACCAGCGTATTGCGTTTAGCGTCAAATAGGCGAGTCACTCGCGTTTCTTTAAACAGAATAGAGGTATCTTCGCTAAATGCAGTTTCC
>JAQTLI010000197.1 GCA_028714995.1 Methylobacter sp.
GTTTGACTGACCAGGCTAGCCAATAACTGAACAGCGCCTTCCAGTTGCTTGTAACCCTCACGTTCATTAGTCAATAAACTAATGGTTAATTCCTGAAGTTCTTTAGGGATTTGTTTTTGCAAAACCATCAGGGCCGCTTCGCCTTTTGATGTCACCAAAACACTGCGTCCGGTAGCGAGATAATGACAAATAATATTGGCGATAGTATGCGTTTTACCGGTTCCCGGTGGCCCCTGAACAACAACACCGTCACTGACTTCCAGACGCTTGATAATCTCGACTTGAGCATCATTGTAGGGTTTGGGAAAGAACAGTTTCATCTCATCAGGTAATTCTTCTGAAGCTTCACCGCCTTCTGATAACAGCCCGGAATTTAATAAAACCGGTTTTTTATCGGACAACTCGGAAACCAGACGGTGTGCCGGTGCCGGTAATTCAATCGCTGCATTATCCTCAAAAAGAATCTGAAATCGTTCAATATCCTGGATAAAACTTGTTATGCTGCGCGGTCTGGCATAAATGCACCAGCTATCGGTTACTTGCAGTGTTTCACTGATTTGTGGAGGCTCTCTGTTTTCCTGATCAGGATTCACATCCGGCCAATACACGGCATTTTTACTTAAATGGATGGCCGCCTGCTTTAATACCTGCTCAAAGCTTTCATGAGTGTAAGGTGAAAATTCGATATCTTCAGATAACTCGGCATAATAACGCTTGGTATATTTTGTCAAGGCGTCAACGCCTGGATTGCCCAGAGCAAAATAGGCATTAACGGCTAATGCAGGCTCAACATTTCTGGGTCTGATTAAAATGGCGCCATCTTTACTATCGAACTCTATCTCAACGGGTTTTTCAAGCAACGGATGATCGATACCATAACCTTCGCATAGCCAGCGGCTGACACCCAATCCCCAGATTAATTCTAAGGGCTGATTCTCACCTTGTGTTTCGATAACTTGTTGAAGGCCGAATAGAGCATCATAAATTTTAATCGTTTCTCTTCTGGGTTTTTCTTCAGACGACCAAAGCGCCCACTGTTCATTAATGTAGCTATCTATCGATGCCTTTATTTCGGGCTGATTATCTAAGGTTAAAATAACATCCTTAAAATTAATATCAGTTAAATTATCGCTGATATCACTTTCACTGATAGAAGACGAAGCGAGTAAATCTTCCGCCTCTTTTCGCCACATCGTTTTCATGATTTTGTCTTGAACAATCACGGGGCTGTCAGGATCATTCTTGACTGCAACCCAAGCCTCGATCAGCTGGTTTGGCGGCGGCGGTGGATTACGTATCAAACGATCAATACGTAGCCAAATGGACTCACCTTCGTTATCAATAATATTATGCTGAACCCCCACTTTTCCCTTTGTGTGATGTTCACTGAACATTACTTGCTTGTAATCTTCAACCTTAAAAAAGGGCCTTTGATTTAATGAACCCAGGTGATGAACATAATTTAACAGATCTTTTATCCGTTTCTGAGAGAGTTCGTCTAAGCCCGTTGGTAAGTTAGTTGTCATTTGGTCAATTTTTTAGGGGTAGAATCGCATTAAGCTAGGTGTAACGGCCCGAAGACATAAATTGCAAGACTTGCATCCGATTTTTCGATCCAGTTTATTTGCAAATATAAGGTATCTTCAGACCACAATAAATACAAATGAGCCAACATTATGTCAAGCAGCGTCATATGGTTGTTAATAAACAGCATCAGAATTTACCGTACCTAATCATTATCACATTGTTTTTCAATATTTATTAGTCTTGTAGACTGATAAAATAGGCGCTGAAAGTTATAACTTTTGAATGCTAATTGACAGTCATTCAGGAAAGCGGCTAACTGCATCATTCATGAAAGACTGAGTTCAACCGAGCTTGTGTAAAAACGCATTATTAAATCTGAAAAATTTAAAATTAGCTCCACTGAACACTATAAATCATTCTTTTATTTAAAAAATAACACCACTTTGTTTGATTTATAGGGTCATCTACCTATAAGTATTTCCACCGTTCTTTGATTTTTTACGTTTTTATACAGGCTAGACCCATAGGCGACGTTCATGTAACGATCGTTTTGCCTCACCTTTTAATGCGTGTAGCGCGTAACAAATATTATTTAATCAGTTGTACTTGGACTCCAAAAAGCTTGGCTGACCGAACTCAGTGTCATGAGCTGGTCTACCACACGATTCAATTCTTCAGAGTCTATTGATGTAGATAATAATGTGGCGAAGATTTGCACTTCATTTTGGACAAATGGATAAACATCGAAGTCGCTCACTGGGTAATTGGCAGCTTCGAGCAAGGACTCCAACTGATCGCGCGTGTCTTTTTGGTGTTGACGGTCGCAGATTACACAAACCGAATAAGTGACTTCGCTATTCTCATCATCAATCGGCTTACGATTAATTGCATTCACCACCGGGCGCAGCAAGGTATTTCCCGCCAGTACGAATAGAGCGGCCAACACCGCCTCCGGTATCAGATCGGCGCCCGCACAGGATCCGACAGCTGCTGCCCCCCATAGGGTAGCGGCCGTATTCAATCCGCGGATATTGCCATCTCCTTTCATAATGACACCCGCACCCAGGAAACCGATCCCGGATACTACATAGGCCGCCACATGCACCGCACCTTCGTGACCGGTCAAACGGTTCGCCATATCGACAAATACGGCAGCGCCTACCGCCACCAGCACATTAGTACGAAGTCCTGCTGTCCGCTGGCGGTATTGACGCTCCAGCCCGATTAACGATCCCAGAATGAACGCCGTTGCCAAGCTGATGAAAGTATCCAGAAGGGACTGGATATTGATGTTGTTCAGTGCTTCCATTTGACTTTATCCTCGGTGAATGATTTGACTATTGCCATCCATATCGCCGGGCAAAAACCCCTTTCATGGCCTAGGTCAGCACAATGTGTACCACTAAAATCTCCGCAAGCCAGGGGAAGTAATCTAGCGGAAGTGCTTGTAGCTTAAAGTAATGCGCAAAGGACTGTCAAAAAGCCTGCAAAATTTGCCAGTTTTGTGAAAAAAGAGCGTCCAAATTAAACAGCAGCCTTAGTATCTTACTGTTTTTAAAATACTCAATGCCTGACTTGACTGAAAGGCGGGCACTGAAAGTGGCAAATATTGGATGCTGATTTACAGGCATTAGTCACCGAGAGATTATTTATGCTTTATTGGTTGCGGTATTAGTTTCCAGATATCCCGGTTGTATTCGCTGATTGTTCTATCGGTAGAAAATTTGCCACTGTTCGCACAATTCAAAATGCTCATTTTGGTCCAGTGGTCTTTATCTCGATAGGCATCTTCAACGCGTTTTTGGGCATCTACAAAACTTCGAAAATCAGCAATAGTCATCCAGGGGTCATACGAACTTTTTATGGAGTTGATCAGATCATCGAATATACCCGGCTCAAATTGATTAAAATGGCCGGACTCCAGAAGATGCATGACCTGCTGCAGGTCTTCATCCTGATCGATAATAGCGACCGGATCATAGTGGTCTCGTCTTGCTTCAATTTGTTCTTCCGTCAAGCCAAAGAGAAAAAAGTTGTCATCACCCACTTCTTCGCGTATTTCAATGTTGGCGCCATCCAGTGTGCCGATAGTGATGGCCCCGTTCATCATCAGCTTCATATTGCCGGTGCCGGATGCTTCTTTTCCGGCAGTTGAGATTTGTTCGGAAAGATCAGCGCCAGGACAAATTTTTTCCATGGCTGAAACGCGGTAATCCGGCAGGAATATCAAGGCTAACTTACCGCCTATAGCGGGGTCTGAATTAATGACCTGGGCAACATTATTAATCAGCTTGATGGTTTTTTTTGCCATCCGATAACCGGGAGCAGCCTTGCCGCCGATCAGTACGCATCTTGCCACCCAGTTTTCAGTATCACCATTTTTAATACGGTTATAGAGATAAATAACATGCAATACATTTAGTAGTTGCCGCTTGTATTCATGAATACGTTTGACCTGCACATCGAATAAGGCTTCAACATTAAGATCAATATTATGTTGCTGCCTTTTGTAGTCAATCAGGCGCTGTTTGGCGGCTTTTTTGATTTCCCGCCAGCGTTCCCTGAATTTTGCATCTTCAGCGTAAGGTTCGAGTTTCTTTATTTGCGATAAGTCGGCCATCCAGCAGTCACCAATGGTTTCCGTGATCAGTCTTGCCAGATCTGGATTACAGGCAGCAAGCCAGCGACGCGGAGACACGCCATTGGTTTTATTGTTAAATTTGTACGGCCATAAGGCGTAAAAGTCACTAAACAAGCCTTGTTTCAATAACTGGGAATGCAGTTCAGCGACCCCGTTCACGGAAAAGCTGCCCACTATGGCCAGATTGGCCATTCGCACTTGTTGTTCATCACCTTCTTCTATGATGGACATTCTGCGTAAGCGCTCGGTATCTCCCGGCCAGTGCGAAGAAGCTTCTGTTATGAAACGGGCATTAATTTCAAAAATAATGTCCATCAGCCTCGGTAATAACCGTTTCATTAAACTAACAGGCCATTTTCCCAGCGCTTCAGGCAACAAAGTATGGTTGGTATAAGCCATTGTTCCTTGGGTAATACGCCATGCAGCATCCCAAGTTAAACCGTGAATATCCATTAACAAACGCATTAGCTCTGCAATCGCAATACTCGGATGGGTATCGTTTAATTGGAAACAGCTTTTTTCAGCAAAATGATTAAAATCTTCGCCATGCAAACCTATCCAGTGTGCGATCACATCCTGCAAACTGGCAGAAGCCAGAAAATATTGTTGCCGTAACCTCAGTTCTTTGCCGTTTTCATTGGCATCATTGGGATACAGCACCATGGTGATATTTTCAGCAGTAATTTTTGCCGCGACTGATTCAGGATAATCCCCGGCATTAAACTCATCCAGGTTAAACTCTTCGGTAGCCACCGCCTTCCATAAGCGCAGGGAATTGACAGTTCCATTTTGATAGCCAGGCACCGGCGTATCAAAGGGTACGGCCAGTACATCGTGGGTATCTACCCAGCAAAATCGCTGCCTGCCACTCGCATCAGTCTGCATCCTGGAGCGGCCGCCAAATTTGATTCGGTGCGAATATTCCAGCCGCTGAATTTCCCAGGCATTACCATGACGCAGCCAATGATCCGGCTTTTCAACCTGCTCGCCATTAACAATAGTCTGGGTAAACATGCCATATTCGTAACGTAAACCATACCCGACAACCGGCAGTTGCAAGGTAGCGCAACTATCTATAATACAGGCAGCCAGGCGACCCAATCCGCCATTGCCCAGGCCTGCATCCGGTTCACTGTCTATCAACTCTTCAATTTCAATACCGAGATCATACATGGCCTGTGTAGCCACATCGGTTATACCCAGGTTAAGCATGGCATTGCTTAAAGTGCGCCCCATCAGAAATTCCATGGACAGGTAATAAACCCTTCTGCAGTCTTCGACTTTATACGTGTGATGGGTAGCCTTCCAACGCTCCATCAGGCGGTCACGAATCATCAGTGACAAAGCTTCTCCCGCATAAAAAGGGGAGCGACAGCGTTCATCCCTGCCTAGTAAATGAATGTAATATTGCTTGAAATCATCAATAAGATCCTCTTTCGTCATACCTTGGTCAGGGAGTTGAGTGATTGATGATTTTGGCTTGCTTGTAACAAATTTGTTAATGGGCATTATCTAATCCTCAAAGAAATTTGAATTTATTGCCTGAAAGGTTTGCGTTGTAAACACTGTAATGGTTTCAGCCGGTATTTCTGTTAGTACCAAGTTTCTTATTAGATTTTTTATAACTTTTTCTGGTTTTTGCTTCATAAAAATGATCATTAACCCATTTGATCAACGTCTCCTGAACTCCCAACTGTTTATCTTTAGGCCGCAACTGAATATATTGACCGTCAGCCTGCATTTCCCAAACACTGC
>JAQTLI010000198.1 GCA_028714995.1 Methylobacter sp.
CCAAATGCTGTTCAGCATTAGCGCTTAAGGCCTCGCCCAGTTCGAACTTTTCCCCTTTGATGCTCAATAAAAAACACGGCGGCGGCGTTTGTTTTTTTATCTCTTGATAAACATCCAAAACCGCCGCTGGACTCATGGCGTGAGTGGTGTAACTTTTGTCCCTGGCGGGTTCAAGCACGGCAAAATCGAAGGCATTGACACACGAGACAGAGGCGTCGACAAACAAGACCAGCTCCCTATTTTCCAGATCCAGCGCGTGTTCAATCTGCAATTGAAAGTCGGTCAGAATTTCAATCGCATCCAGATTAAAATGGTCCTCGACGTATTCCAGCAATAACGGACCCAGCGCGTCATCGCCGCGACTGAGATTACCATAGCCAAAAAGCAGAACCGGTTTTACCATTTAGAAATCACCATCCCGCTCGATTTGGCCGTCACTGTGCTTGACCAGCTTGTCAATCAGCTTACCTTCGGCATCAATGAGTTCAAGCTGCAACGGCATTTTTCCTACGGCATGGGTCGCACAGGATAAACACGGATCATAGGCACGAATCGCCACCTCCAGATTATTCAATAACGGCTCGGTCAATTCCCGACCGGACAAATATTCTGCCGCCACTTGCCGCACCGATTCATTCATCGCCATGTTGTTGCTGGTAGTCGAAACGATTAAATTGACTTTGGTGACGATGTCATTTTCATCGACCTGGTAATGATGGAACAAGGTGCCGCGTGGCGCTTCAATCACGCCAACCCCTTCATAACGTTTTTCGCCTTGTGCCACCAGATCATGCCCCATGATGTCAGGATCATTGAGCAAGCCTTTAATGCTTTCGGCGCAATGCAAGGCTTCAACCATACGAGTCCAATGAAATGCCAGCGTGCTGTGCACCATTGCCTCACCGCTGTGCGCTTTAAATTCCACGCGCGCGGCTTCCGCTAGCGGTGTATTAATGTAGTCGCAGTTATTCACGCGCGCCAGCGGGCCGACACGATACCAGCCTTTTTCCTGTCCCAGTGACAAAAGATAAGGGAATTTCATGTAAGTCCAGGACCGGACTTCTTCATGGATATAATCGTTATATTGGCAATAATCTACCTGATCCATAATCATTTCGCCTTTATCGTTTTTGGCGCGGATGCCGCCATGATAAAGCTCCAGTGCACCGTCCGGTTTGGTCAGCCCCAGATAATTGGTGCGTAGGGTGGCGAAATCATCATAATAAGGCAGATTGGAGCAATGCACTTTCTTGATCAGCGCAACCGAACCTGCCGCCCAGGTTATCATCTGGTCTATATCTTCCAGCAAATAATCGCGTTCTGCTTTGGTCAGCGATTTATTCATGCCACCGGCAACCGCCCCCGTACCGTGGATACGCTTGCCGGAAATCATGCGAATCACTTCCTGTCCGTATTTGCGCAGCTTAACGCCCTGCAAGCCGATGTCAGGATATTCGCCCAGCACGGCAATGATGTTGCGCTTAGCTATATCGCTTTCAAAACCAAACAGCAAATCCGGACTGGATAGATGGAAGAAATGTAAGGCATGCGATTGCAGAACCTGTCCAAAATGCAGCAGGCGCCTTAACTTATCAGCCGAAGCGGGCAAGTTTTCCGGATCAACGCCGACCAATTGATCAATGGCCTTTGCCGCCGCCAAGTGATGACTTACGGGGCAAATACCGCATAAACGCTGCACCAAAACCGGCAACTCCCAATAGGGTCGACCTTGAATAAAGCGCTCAAAACCGCGAAATTCAACAATATGCAGCCTGGCCTGCTGCACTTTATTGTCTGCATCCAGCAATAAGGTGACTTTGCCGTGTCCCTCAACGCGGGACACCGGGTCGACGACAACGCGTTTTAAGTTGTCCCGGTTTTCAGCTGTTTCTAAATGTTCGTACATATACTCTGCTCTAAGATTCAACCAAGGCAACAATCATGAGTCGATTGTTTTGGCGGACAGGCAACCGTTCCGTAAGAACAAAAAACGCAGCAATCGCCCTGTTTAGGTTTTAATAAAGCCTGGCAATTCGTACATTGATAAAAATAAACACAGGAATCAGTCGGCATAATTTCTTGTTTTTCAAATCCGCACTCTGGACATTTCAGCACTGAGGCTAAAATGGGTTGCTCAATTTCACACTTAATCATAATGCACCAGTTCATAAGGCAACGAAGGATCTCGTCCTTCAATTAAATCGCTCAGAAATTTCCAGAATACATCTGCTGAAGGCGGGCAACCAGGCAGAAAATAATCGATTTTTACGACCTCATGTATCGGGTATACCTTATCCAGTAATAAGGGCAGCTCAGGATCACTGGGAATCTGCGGATTTTCGACACCGATCCCATCGAGATAAGCTTCTGCCAGACATTCTTCCAACGGGATGAAGTTACGCAGCGCCGGCAAGCCGCCGTTAATGGCACAGGCGCCGACGGCAACCAGAATCTTGCAGTTTTTGCGGAACTCGCGCAAGACATGGACATTTTCCGAATTACAGACACCGCCTTCAATCAAACCGATGTCGCAGTTGGTACAGTGCTTTATATCAGTAATGGGCGAGCGGTCGAATTCCACGACTTCGGCCAGCTGTACCAGCCGCTCATCAAGGTCGAGAAAGGACATGTGACAGCCAAAGCATCCTGCCAGCGAGGTGGTGGCGACCCTGATTTTATTCGTCATGGCGAGGATGCTCCGTTTCTAAACTGACTTGATCGATTTCCTGATGATCGTAAATGCGCTGGCCTATCGGTACCTGGAAGCCGGTGCGCTTAATCAAAATCGCTCCGGTCGGGCAGATATGAGCGGCTTCATCCGCCACTTCCAGGTTAGTATCTTTCAGCAGCCCGCTTTGGGCATTCACGATCAGATGCTTGTTGATGCCCCGTCCACTGATAGCAAACACATCCTTACCGTCTTTCTGCTGACTGGCGCGAACGCAGAGCGTACAAAAAATACAGCGGTTGTGATCAATCATTACGTCAGGATGAGAAGCATCTATTTCCCGTTTAGCATAAAAATGCGGAAAGTGGTTGTCGAGCATGTTCAAATAATAGGCAACTGCCTGTAATCGGCAGTTACCGCTTTTTTCGCAGCCAGGGCACAAATGATTGCCTTCTACAAACAGCATTTGGGTGATTTTCCGCCGATCATCACGCAACTCTTTAGTGTCATTGAGCACATCCTGACCCTCCATTGCCGGAAAGGTGCAGGCACTGCACACTCGGCCATTCACTTTTACCGTACACAGCTTGCAACTGCCATGGGGTGTATATTCCGGATGATGACATAAGTGTGGAATATAGATGCCAGCCGCAGTCGCGGCTTCCATAATGGTTTGCCCTTCTTCGAAAGGGATGGTTCTGCCGTCAATGGTAATTGTTTTACTCATGATCTTCTGCCGTCTGTGCTAAATGCGCTCCCGCATCATTGCGATTTGCCATGCGCCTTGCTGTCTCCAGCGCACCATCCAGATCAAATCCCGGTTCATAGCTTATTTTTTTCAACTGACTTTGGTAAATCTCAGGATAGCGTTCCAGCGTGGTGAGTATGGGATTGGCTGCTGTCTGCCCCAAGCCGCAGTGACTATGGTTTTTTACTAACTGGCACAGCTCTTCGAGTGCGACAACATCACCTGCCGAGCCATGGCCTTCAACAATTTTATCGAGCTGTTTTTTCAATAGCGACGTGCCGACACGGCATGGTGTACAGAATCCGCAGCTTTCATGGGCAAAGAAGTGCGTGAAATTATGGACAGCATCGAGAATATTGCGGGTGTTATTAAAAATGATAAATGAGCCGCCTGTCGCCAAGTCTTCAAAGGCCAGCTTGCGATTCAATTCCTGGCTGGAAATAAAAGTGCCGGATGGACCGCCGACTTGCACGCCCAACACATCAGCGGCTCCGCAGTCATTTAAGATCGCCTGTATGGTGGTGCCGAACAGGTATTCATAAATACCGGGCTGGCTACAATCGCCGCTGATGCTGAGAATTTTTGTACCTTTGGATTTTTCCGTGCCGACACTGGCAAACCAGTCACTACCGTATACAGCAATACCAGCCGCCGCCAAAAAAGTTTCAACGTTGTTCACTACCGTCGGTTTACCAAGATAACCTTGCGTGACCGGATATGGCGGGCGGTTGCGAGGTATGCCCATTTTGCCTTCCAGCGATTCGATTAACGCGGATTCTTCACCGCAAATATAAGCCCCTGCCCCCAAACGGATTTCAATATCGAAATCGAATCCTTGCCCCAGAATATTGTTGCCCAGCAGTCCCGCTTGCCGGCGTTCGCCCAATATCGTTTGCAGTTTGTCGTAAAGAAACAAGTATTCGCCGCGCAGATATAAAAAGCCATGGGTCGCGTCGATAATTGCAGCGCACACCGTCATGCCTTCAAATACCTGATGCGCGAAGCTGTTCAGTAGCACACGGTCTTTAAAGGTACCCGGTTCGCCTTCATCGGCATTGCAGATTACGTAACGCGGTTGTCGTTTTTGTGTTGCTATGTCACAAAACGCATCCTCTTCAGGACCTTCATAACACAGGTGCCATTTCAATCCGGTGGTATAACCTGCCCCGCCGCGGCCGCGTAAACCTGATTGATTTATTTCCGCCAGAGTTTGCTGAAAACCCCGTTTAAAAGTCGCTTCCAGCGCCTCACCCGGTGCAATCGTGTGGCCTAGCAGCAAGCCGGATTTGATCAGATTGTCGTTTACCTGAAACAACTCACGCGGCCATTCGTTTAACGGCCTTTGCTGATTAATCAGGTCGGCAATGCGATCTATGCGCGGCTGATCCAAACGCGTCAGCGGATAGCCATTGACCAAGCCGGCAGGGCCTTGGTCACACATGCCCGTACAAGAAGTATTATCCAGGCTCACCACTCCATCTTCGCGCACTGCACCGACGGCGACATTCAACTGCTTAGCCAGATAACCGGTCAAATTTATCTTACCCAACATGTGATCAGTAATGGAATCACTAATCAGAAGTTCATATTGCCCTCTGGGGTTCAAATGAAAAAAGCTGTAAAACTCAACAACGCTGATAATTTGAGTCCGCGGAATGTGTAACAACCCGGCCAACTGTTCTATCGCATCCATTGGTACATAATGATAGCGGGTCTGAATTGCTCTTAAAATTTGCAACAAGTGCGTTGCCTGATTGTGATTTTCTTCTGCGAGGTCCTGAATAAATCTTCTCATTTTATCTCTCAGGTTTTACCTTTCCGGGCGCATATAGTTACATCTTTATCCTCATGATGGCAACCAAAAAGCGACTTGCACATCAACGCCCAACATTTACCTTTTCCAGCGTCCGCTTAACCCTATTTTCATAATAAATACATATAGAACAATGTGTTAATAATTTTTCATGGCCAAATTTAACGCAAAATAGCAATTGTCAGACTAATCTCTGATTGGAAAACCTGTCAACCAATCTTGCAAGGCAAAACTGGCATTTTTCTGCACATCACATTCTTGTAATAAACATCTTTTACTCTAACAACAATACTAAGGCGTGCCAATAGCCACGGAAGCGATCGAAGCGTTGATCGATACGTCTGCACTGAATCGGATAACAGGATTAGGGATGCCAGTCTCTGTATAACTGGCTTGATCGGAAGACAAGACGGGGACTTTGCCCCTCTTGATTTATTCAACATTGTCCTATTGATGCGTCTTCGTATTATTCGAACGCGAAAGCTGAATAAGGCGTGGGTACATTGATTGCTTTTATGCATGAATTTGAACGAAAACAAGGATAACCGGATGTTTAATATTTTGACTTATAATAATATATCTTCGGCTGGGTTAACCAAACTACCGAGCGAGAGATACAACATTTCATCGCAAATAGATAATCCTGATGCCATTCTGCTCCGTTCTTATAATCTG
>JAQTLI010000199.1 GCA_028714995.1 Methylobacter sp.
TCCGTAAGATCTGCTCCATGATGCAGCGTAAACCGCGTGCTCCGGTTTCACGTTCTATTGCTTTTTTGGCGATTTCAATCAGGGCATCCTGTTCGAATTTCAACTCCACGCCTTAGTAGGCAAACAGTTGTTGATATTGACGAACCAGCGCATTTTTAGGTTCTGTCAAAACCTGAATCAATGTGTCTACATCCAGTGGTTCCAATGGCGCCAATACCGGAAAGCGACCAATAAACTCAGGAATTAAACCAAACTTGCGCAAATCACTGGGCTGGGTCGCATTCAGCATAGCTTCCAATGCCGGTTTTTCAGCCGTTTTGTTCACTTCGGCATGAAAACCGATGGCAGTATTAGTCGGCACCAGGCGTCTTTCGACATGTCTTTCCAGGCCCGGAAATGAACCTCCCGCAATAAACAGAATATTTCGCGTATCCATAGTGGTTTCACCGTCCTTGTTACGTCCTTTTCCCGGAATCTTGACCTGAGAGCCTTCGACCAGCCTTAGCAATGCCTGTTGTACGCCTTCGCCGGACACATCGCGGGTTCCGGTTTGCTGTTCGGGACTGCGGGCGATTTTGTCGATTTCATCCAGATAAACAATGCCCCATTCTGCATTGGTCATATTACCTTCCGCGACATCCAGCAACCTGACCAGGATATTTTCCACATCATCGCCGACATAACCCGCCTGCGTCAGTGTTGTCGCATCGGCAATAACAAACGGTACGCCGACAATTTTTGCCAAGGTGCTGGCTAATAAGGTCTTACCTGTACCGGATGGCCCTATTAACAGAATGTTGGATTTACCAATTTCCACATCTTTATCAAAATCGCCCAAGCCCGCATCGCCACTTTCGTGCTTAAGACGTTTGTAATGGTTATAAACAGCAACAGCCAATATTTCTTTAGCTAGATGCTGCCCGATGATGTATTGATCAAGATACTCTTTTATCTTTGCAGGAATGGGCAATGCGCCCTGCATTTCGGAAAGCTCTTTTTTCCGGCTCCAATTGGTTACAACCTGATTGGCCAATAACACACAAGCTCCGCAAATATAACCCTCGCTACCTGCAATCAAAGGCACCGAAGCGGATTGCTCAATGCCGCAAAAAGAACAATGTTTGGTTTCTTTATCGTTCATTATCTGCTCTCCCCGGATTCAGAAGTTGTTAAACCGGCTAACCAGGCGCGCTGGCAGGTACGACGGGCGCGTTCCATCATTAGCTGACGTATTTTTGGTGTTGCTTTTGCAAGAGACAGGGTCTCAGACTTTTGTATACTTTTGCACAACAGTACATGAAAACCTATTTCTGATTTGACGACATCACTGACTTCACCTGACTTTAATTTGAACAGCACAGCATCCAGCTCAGGATACAGCGTGCCGCGTGACACGGTGCCAAGAACGCCGCCTTGCAAAGCGGTAGGACATTCAGAATGCCTTAACGCCAGATCGGCAAATTTGTGCGGTTTTTTATGCAGTTTTTCGGCGAGTTCCTGAGCGCGTATCAAAGCCATATCATGGGTGTTTTCCGGATAATCCGGGTTAATGCTGATGAAGATATGGCAAGCTTCACGCCTTTCAGGGAGATGAAATTGCTCGGCATGGAGGTGATAATAAATGCCGACTTCAACCTCACTGATAGTAGCCGCACGACTGGCAACCAACTCCAGCACCGTATTGACCTTGCACTGACGGTGCAATGCCGCCAGCAAGCTGTCTTTGTTGAGCTGGTTTTTTTCCAGATCACTGAAAAAAGCGTCATCATCAATATAACGGTCGCGTATTTCCTGATAGGCCTGTTGCAATTCCTTGTCAGTAATGATCACGGCCGCCGCTTCAGGCGTATTCAGCACACGGCTTTCAATCCTGAATTCATTCAAGGCTTGAATTTTTGCTTGGCTTAATTCGGCCTCTGCCAATTCAGCCGGCGATTTCTTGAACAAGGCTAAAGCCGCTCTTAATAAATTGTAAATTTCTATCTGAGCAGGTTTTTCAATTTTAGTCATATCAAAACTCTGGTTCACAAAATGACTCAGGGTGCGCTGGAGCAAGGGCAGTCTCAGGCACTTGCAGGACCCTGCCCTGAAAAGCGACATGGTATTGAATCAATTCGCTGTCTCTGATCACTTTAAAGACTTCGCCTTCAGTGCCTTTTGCGAACAGAATATTTCCCTGCAGGCCTAAATCGATATTACAAACCACCTTATCCCTGAACTCAAAACGACTGGGGTTCCAAGGTTCATCTCCACCGATCAGCTCTTCCAGTCGACAGCCCACCATTCGGTCAACAGCCAGGAAATGGACGGTAAAAATCACTTGATCTTGTAAAAAAGTGCCCACATTAAGGATATTGCCCACACTCCCCCGGCGAACTAACAAAGTGCCTACGTCCATACCCGGATAAGTGCCGTCATTGCGGACGTTTCTGGTTACCCGGACCGATTCGCCAAATTCAAACCGTCCTTCGTCGTAGCGATCGGGTTTCATGTTTTTATTTCGCTTAAGGAAACAAACGCCGTTTGCGATGCTTCAGCCATTGAAAATACCTTGAACACTTTTTCGGTCTGGGCATCGGATTCGACAAAATCCTGATAGGCTCGCATTAGCAATTTACTGTACACAGCCCGCTTTGCCGGTTCATTTTCCGGCATGTCATCGCTGGCGTTTTGTAAATAATCATGAAAACGCTGCAAAATATGCAAGCGGTTAACGTGCACCACACTTGGCACGTAGTCCAGTTGAAAATATTGCAGGAAGTCTTCTGCTGATTCCATCTCTTCCATTTCTTCTTCAAAGCTCATGGGTTTTCTCCGGTAATTAAATGGGGCCGACTAAAGAAACATCCTGAGTTAAAAGGTAGACTGCCAGAATAATAAATGCCACCAAGGCCATGGTGGTCAGTAATGAATCAGTTATCTCTTTCAACATGATCTTTCTCCGGTAATAAATTGTTGCGTCTTCGCTTTTACGCTTAATACTGTTGACTTACGCCGTTCGTTGAGCAGAATCGAACTCCTGTAGGGTACGCTGTGCGTACCTTTCGGCATTTATTGGTACGCACAGCGTACCCTACACGGCGACATCTGTTTTATGCTTGACCACCAGTTCCAATAATCCCAGTGCGCCAATCCTGTCCTTGCTATCAAGCTCGACCAGTTTTTCAAAAATGGCCTGGCTCAAATCCAGCTTCTCCAAACGCATATTTAAAAAACCAATGGCTTTTAACGTAAACAGATATAACCTGACCTGTGTTAATAAATCAGCAGGGGCATCGTTAAGATGGCTAATCTGCAGTTCATGCCAATCCTCAGGAAAATCTATCAAAGGCCTTATCACAGCCAAGGCTTTAAGAGTTGCATTCAAAGCCTCTTCCAGTCGATGCTGGTAATAGTAAAAACGGTTTAATGCCACCAGTACATTCAACGATTCGGGTGCGAGAAAATAAGCTTTCAATAAAGACAACTCAGCGTCACCATTGGCATAATTTTCTGCAGCGGCTGCTATCAGCTCTTTAACGCCTGCAATATCCGGCTCCTCAAAATACAAACCTTGTGCTTCAAAATCCAACAGATCCATCTATACCCCCACCGCCTGTTTTACCACGCTCTCTTTTCTGGGAACGCAAATGCTTTCCGCGTCACACACATCACAACTCTCTTCAACCAATACTTTATGTGTCTGCTTTTGTAAGGCTTCCAGTTCATCGATTCGTTCAATCAAACAGGCAATCGCTTTGCCCACTGGATCAGGAATTAAATGATGATCCAGATCGATGCCGTGCCGGTTTTGTATTTGCGTGCCCTTGCTTTGGATGATACGGCCGGGAATGCCCACCACCGTACAGCAAGGCGGCACATCTTTGACCACGACTGAGTTGGCACCAACCCGTACATTGTTACCCAGGGTAATCGCCCCGAGAATTTTGGCTCCAGAGCCCACCATCACGTTATCGCCCAAGGTAGGATGACGTTTTTCCTTGTTCCAGGTAGTACCGCCCAAAGTGACACCGTGATAGAGCGTAACATCATTGCCAATCTCAGCCGTCTCGCCTATCACCACCCCCAACGCGTGATCGATAAATAAGCGTCGCCCGATAGTTGCTGCCGGGTGAATGTCGACACTGGTAATCATTTTGCTGAATGCGGCCAGGATTCGGGCGGCCAGTTTCCAGTTTGCTTTCCATAAACGGTGACTGATCCGGTGCGCCAGCACTGCATGGACACCCGAATAGGTCAGCAATATTTCCCATACACTATGTGCTGCGGGGTCACGGCCAAAAACACAGTGAACATCTTCATGCCATTGGGCTAGGAAGCCCTGCGGTGTTTGTCCGTTACTTTTAACGTTATCTGACATGACCATAACCATTATTAAGCTCCTGTTGAGCACGGAGGTGTTTTTTCCTGGCTCCCACACGGTGCGTGGGAACGAGAAACAATTAATTCAAGCTCCAACCCGTTTTACCGGGCATTGGCGGAGCGGGTATTCTGAAAAAAGAGCCGGGATAACGATCGTCGTCCTTATCCGGTATTTCCAACGTTTCTTTAACTTCCGGCTCGCATGACTGTAGTTCTTTATGTTCGTTCATGATGAATCGTCCTCTAAAGGTTTTGATGAAAAAGATTAAGGTCTTCAGCTTTAGGTGATCTTTTCGTGTCACTGACAAAGCGCCTGACCTGCGTTAATAATGCCTGTGCCTGTATTCGGCTTACCGCTATGCCTATTTGTTGATAGGCATGAATCACACCTTGAGTGCCTGAATGTTTACCAAGAACCAGTTGATGACTACGCCCGACAATGGCAGGATCGACGCCTTGATAATTATTCGGGTCCTTTAGCAGTCCATCGACATGAATGCCGGCTTCATGGCTGAATACGCTTTTGCCAATCAGGCTTTTCCGGCTGCCGATTGCATCGCCCGATGCTCGAGCAACCTGCTCGGATAAAACGGGGAGATTCTGTAATTCAACCCCTGTTTCAAAGCCATATAATTGCTTTAAGCCAACAACCACTTCTTCCAGTGCAGCATTTCCCGCTCGTTCACCCAGTCCATTAACCGTAGTATTGACATGGGTAGCGCCTGCCAGCGCCGCAGCCAGCGTATTGGCGGTGGCTAACCCTAAATCGTCATGGGCGTGCATTTCAATTTCCAGATCGGTGACTGCCCTTAACTTTTTGATCGTCTCGAAGACGCCAAACGGTTCCATAATGCCTACCGTATCGGCGAAACGAATTCGGCTCGCCCCTGCCCGCTGTGCGGTTTCAGCCATGCGTATTAAAAAATCCACATCCGCTCGCGAAGCGTCTTCCATACCGACACACACCTCCATACCCAAGCTTCGCGCTTCCTGAATGCAGCTGGTAATGGTATCTAAAACCCACTGCCGACTTTGTTTAAGTTTGTGCTGTATATGCTGATCCGAAGCCGATATCGATAAATCAACCTTGTCCACATTCAAGCCCAAACAGGCATGCAAATCATCACTGCGCATTCTTGACCAGACCAGCAACTTTGAAGGCAAACCCAAAGCAGCAATAGCCTTGATTTCTTCCCTTTCCGCCTGCCCCATCGCCGGAATACCGATTTCCAGTTCAGGTACGCCCAAGCCCGCCAGTTGTGTTGCAATGATGAGCTTTTCGTCCAGCGAAAAAGCAACGCCGGCTGATTGCTCACCGTCCCTTAGCGTGGTGTCATCTATGGTGATATGGCGGGTTTGAGTTTTCATAATTCACCGTTGGCTACGCATAAGTCGGTGCAAACGCTTTTTCAGGATCGGCCACAGGGCCATTACCATCCCAATATGGCGACAACTTGCGCAAGGTCGCAACTATGCCTGGCATCACTTCCAGAACTGCATCCACATCCGCCATGGT
>JAQTLI010000200.1 GCA_028714995.1 Methylobacter sp.
AATGTGGTGGCTGGCGAACTGCTGGCTGAATACGGTGAAAAATCCAAAGAAGAGCTAGAAGCAGAACCCGTACGGGTAAAATTGGCGGGCCGCATGATGACCCGACGGGTGATGGGTAAGGCCAGTTTCTGTCATATTCAGGATATGTCCGGCCAAATACAGCTTTATGTAACCCGCGACGTGCTGCCTGAAGGCTTTTACAACGAGCAGTTCAAAAAATGGGACATCGGTGACATCATCGGTGCGGAAGGGGTGCTGTTTGTAACTCAGACCGGCGAGCTCAGCGTCAAGGTCGATGATATCCGCCTGTTGACCAAAGCATTGCGTCCCTTGCCGGAGAAATTCCACGGCATTGCCGATCAGGAAATCAAATACCGCCAGCGCTATCTGGATTTGATTATGAGTGAGCAGTCGCGCAATATCTTTTTGATCCGTTCCAAGGTGGTCGCTTATATCCGTCAATTTCTGATCGAGCGCAAGTTTCTGGAAGTTGAAACGCCAATGATGCAAATGATTCCAGGTGGGGCAACGGCACGTCCTTTTACAACCTTTCATAACGCGCTGGACATGGAGCTGTATTTGCGTATTGCGCCGGAGTTATATTTAAAACGCCTGGTCGTGGGCGGTTTTGAGCGGGTGTTTGAAATTAACCGCAACTTCCGCAATGAAGGGTTATCGACTCGCCATAACCCCGAATTCACAATGCTGGAGTTTTATCAGGCTTACGCCGAATATGGCGATTTGATGGATTTAACCGAAGCCATGTTGCGCGGTTGCGCGATTGAAGTGTTAGGGCAAACAGTGGTTACCTATCAGGGTGAACAATACGATTTCGGCAAGCCGTTTGACCGCATGACTGTGTTTGATTCGATTCTGCATTTTAATCCTGAGCTAATCGCCGCTGATATTGATACTCGGGAAGCTGCTGTTAAGGTAGCCGAAAAACTGCATATTCCAATTAAAGATGGATATGGTTTGGGCAAGATACAGATCGAGATATTTGAAAAAACCGTGGAAAGTCGCTTGATGAACCCGACCTTTATCACCGCTTATCCGGTAGAAGTTTCACCGCTGGCGCGGCGCAATGATGATGATCCACATGTCACCGATCGCTTTGAATTCTTTGTTGGCGGACGGGAAATTGCCAACGGCTTTACCGAGCTGAATGATGCCGAAGATCAGGCCGCGCGCTTCCAGAAACAGGTGGAAGAAAAAGAAGCCGGTGATGATGAAGCCATGCACTTTGACGCCGACTATATCGTCGCGCTGGAACACGGTATGCCGCCGACAGCAGGCGAGGGCATAGGTATCGACCGTCTGGTTATGTTGTTCGCCGATGCGCCGTCAATACGCGATGTGTTATTGTTTCCTCATATGAGGCCAAAGGGCTAAAGGCTACCACGGCGTTGATTTAAACCGTTCGTGCTGAGCGTGTCGAAGCATGAATGGTTTAATGCATTACGCGAAACGCCCTTCGACACGCTCAGGGTGAAAGGATTGGACGATTAAAAACTGTTTTTCAATCGCCTGATTTCTGCAAAAACTTCCACCGGCTTTTTGTTTACCATCTTTATGGTTTCCTGCAACGCCAAACTGTCTTCCCGAAAAAATGGATTGGTTGCCATTTCTTGTTCTATGGTTGATGGCACGGTTGGCTGGTGGTTTGTCCTCTGCTGATTGATGACATCCATTCTTTGCTGTAACTTCCGGTTTCCAGGCTCTACCGTTAAAGCAAAACGGCCATTGGTTTGAGTGTATTCATGGGCACAATAGATTATGGTGGCTACGGGCAGCGCCTTCAATTTCTGTAACGAATGCCACATCTGCTCAGCGGTACCTTCAAACAACCGACCGCAGCCCATTACAAACAAAGTGTCACCGCAAAACAGTGTGTTGTCATCAGCAAAATAATAAACAACATGGCCGCTGGTGTGTCCTGGAGTCGAGATGACTCTGGCAGTATGCTTGCCGAGCGTTATCACATCGCCTTCAATAACGCCGCGATCAATGCCGGGTATTCGGTTTTGGTCAGAAAGGGGCGCAATAATCGTGCAACCGGTTTTTTGTTTTAGATCCAGATTACCGCCAACATGATCCCCGTGATGATGCGTATTCAGAATGGTAGTTAACTGCCAACCTTTTTGCTCCAGCACATTCAGAACCGGCTGGGCAACAGCAGGGTCTACTGCAGCGGTTTCACCCGATACGTGGTCGTGAATCAAATAAATGTAGTTATCGTTTAAAACAGGGAGTTGCAGGATGGTTAGCATGTTTTTAAGTCCATACATTTATACGCCAGCCTTGAGTGCAAAACAGCATGACCACACGTCAATGCCTATTTTTAACATTTCATGGATAGCGACACGAAATTGCTTTAATACCCTCGCCCTATACTATCAATTTCTACTAATACACCATTTTCGAAACGAAGGTATTGCTGAAAACGGTAAGGACCAAAATTGTACACCCACTCTTCTATTTGGATTTCATCAAATACTTGCACACCAAAGGTTTTACGAGGGTGAGGTGACGCCCAACCTACTATTCTAGTCCGATATTCAACCGATTCCGGTTGGCCACACTTCTCAAGTACATCGCCTTTAAGATTGCCCAACATAACCAGTTTGTGTCCGCATCTCAACGAAGATGCATCATTGGAAGATGAAGCATTGAAAGAGCATAAACTCAGAATTAAGAAGACCCATGTAATGTTAATTTTCATTGTGTAAACCTTAAAGAAATAACCTCAAATTGGTTAACCATCAAAATCAGCCAGCATAATTTCGCCATCCAGCGATAGATCGGCTGTGGAAAAATCCACAATTCGCCGGATCTATAGGGCCAGTGTTTAAAATAAAGGGTTTATTATTCAGGTATAAACGTGAGCCACCCTAACACAAAATTATAGACGAATGAAGTTATAAACCTCATTCGAACAGGAGTAATTGTGAGGGTATGCAAGTGAGGGTGGCCGATCGGCCGCCCTTTGGTTTAGGCGTTACAATGCAATGTCTTTACGAACAGAACTTCTCAGCCTGGGCAACAATTCCGTTTTTATCGAGGCCACACATAGTCAGCAATTCCTCACGAGAACCTTGTTCAACAAAGCTGTCAGGCAGGCCTATATTCAGTACCGGCATGAGGATTTGTTGTGCATGCAGGAATGTGCTGACCGCACTGCCAGCGCCACCAGAAATGACATTTTCTTCCACGGTGATGAATACATCATGGTTCTTGGCCAGTTCAAGAATCAGTTGTTCATCGATGGGTTTAACAAAACGCATGTTGACTACGGTTGCGCCCAAATGCTTGCCCGCTTCCAGTGCCGGCGTCACCATGCTGCCCCAGGCCAGGATGGCAATACGACTACCTTGATGACGAATCTCGGCTTTTCCGATGGGTAATGCGGTCATGGTTTTATTGATCGCAACGCCAGGGCCTTTGCCGCGTGGATAACGCACGGAAGCCGGGCCTTCATGCATAAAACCGGTATACAGCATTTGGCGGCATTCATTTTCATCTGCCGGTGCCATCACCAGCATATTGGGGATGCAACGCATAAAGCTGTAGTCAAAGCTACCGGCATGGGTGGGGCCGTCTGGACCAACTAAACCGGCACGATCCAGTGCAAATAACACATCCAGATTTTGAATGGCGACGTCATGAATCAACTGGTCGTAAGCCCGTTGCAAAAATGTAGAATAAATGGCTACTACAGGCTTAGCGCCTTGACAGGCTTGGCCTGCTGCCAGCGTTACTGCATGTTGTTCGGCAATAGCGACATCAAAATAACGTTTTGGAAAGCGTTCTGAAAACTTTACCAGACCAGAACCCTCGCGCATGGCGGGAGTAATGCCCAGCAAGCGCTCGTCTTTTTCTGCCATGTCACATAACCAGTCACCAAAAACTTCGGTATAAGACGGATGCGGTGACGGTGCAGACTTAGGCAGGGAATTCATGGCAGGATCAAACGCAGGTACGCCGTGATAGGCCAGCGGATCATTCTCAGCCGGTGGATAACCTTTGCCTTTTTTGGTGACGATGTGCAGGAAGCGCGGACCGGAAGTTTCTTTTAGGTTTTCCAGTGTGGACACCAGCATGTCGATGTCATGCCCATCAATTGGGCCGATATAGTTAAAGCCCAGTTCCTCAAACAAGGTACCCGGCACTATCATGCCTTTCATGTGTTCTTCTGTCCGGCGTGCCAGTTCCCAGACACTAGGCATCTTACTTAATGCCTTCTTGCTGCCTTCACGCATCGAAGAATAAAACTTGCTGGATAAAATCTTGGTCAGGTAATTGTTCATCGCACCGACAGGTGGCGAGATCGACATATCATTGTCATTCAGAATGACCAAAAGATTGGCATCCAAAGCACCTGCATGATTCATCGCTTCAAAAGCCATACCGCCGGTGATGCTGCCGTCGCCGATAATCGCTACCATTTGCTTGTCTTCGCCTTTCAGCTCAGAGGCAATCGCCATGCCCAAGGCTGCACTAATCGAGGTGCTGGAATGGCCGACACCAAAGGCATCGTATTCACTTTCCGCGCGGCTAGGGAATGCCGACACTCCGCCTTTGGTGCGAATGGTGGTCATCCGGTCTTTGCGGCCAGTCAGGATTTTGTGAGGATAAGCCTGATGGCCGACATCCCAAACCAACTGGTCGGAAGGTGTATCAAATACATAATGCAACGCCACCGTTAACTCAACCGTACCCAAACCTGCAGAAAAGTGGCCGCCAGAAATACTCACGGTATGCGTCAAATATTCGCGCAGTTCTTTAGCCAAATTTTTTAGCTGGTCTTTGGGTAACTTGCGGACATCGGCGGGGCTGTTGATGTCTTTAAGTAGTGGGTAGTTATGTAATGTATTCATATTAGTAAAGGGGTTCGCGATAGAACATCAGGATAATGCCAATCTGAAACAAGGCGGCAACAGAAATAAAACCGGCAATCTCTTTGCCCGGTCTGTCCAATTTCAATTCCAGCCAACGACCGCACGCCAGAATGAGAGAGAAAATGCCCATTGTGGTGTGACCGACCTGAATAAGGAAAGCACTTTTTGCTTGAAAGCCTACATGTGAATGGGTAAGCAACATTAATCCGCCAAAAGCAGCCAGCAAGGGAAAAACAAAAGGGAGTTTGCTGTTCTGGTTTTTGGTTATTCTGGCAGTGAGTTCAAAAATGCCAAGAACAAACACAAGCAAAGTCGCAATTCTGTGCTGCAGCACTTCGCCGTTATTAAAAGTACTTTCCCAGAAACCTATTGGACCTAATGGCCAGGTTTCAGCGTCACTGCGGAAAAACAGAAAAATTCCCAGCAAGACAAAACCCAATGGCCAGTATTTGAATTTATCAAATCCCGGATATTTTACATAAGACAGCATGGCAAAGAAACTCATCACCGTCAGAAAAATACCAGCAATGTTGTGGTTGTAGTTTGACCATTCAGTTGCTGCCAGCGAAGGGACTTGGCCGACAATAGCAATGCGTCCGGCTTCACCTGCAATCAAATCGGTATGTGTGGGGGAACTTGTTTGGGGGATTTGCGGGGTAAAGGTGTTTAGAACTTCCTGCCAGCTTGCTGTGAGGCTTGGAATATCAATAGCCGGAGGCTGGGAAGCCAGGCTGGCGGCAGTAAATAACAAAGTGACCAGAACAAAGGTTTCCGCTTCAATGTAATAAGGAACACGGTTATTTAATGGGTAATTATTTCCGGTAATCCCGTATTCCAATACGGCGCTTTTGTTTAACCAGGCAAAACCCAAAGCGATGGACATCAAAATAATCTTTACCATTAACAAATTGCCGTAGCCGGTACCGATCAGACCGTTCCAAGTGTCGATGTATTGAAAGGCAATAGGCAGGCCTGAGATC
>JAQTLI010000201.1 GCA_028714995.1 Methylobacter sp.
TGCAATACAGGAAGAGTCATAGCGGATATCAACACCCGCCTGAGCCATTTTTGTGCCACCCATGCCGATGCCCTTGATGTTTGGCTGATGTTTTCTCAGCTCAAGAAACATATTGGCGGCGTGTTGATCACCGGACGATTCTCCGGCGCTGAACATAACAGTTAAGGGGGTGTGTTGAGACAAAGAAATTCCTCTAAATAAACCGGATACTGTTTAAACAAAAGGCCGACTAAAAGCCGGCCCTTTCTTATTTACCAAGACAATCTTCAAACACTCTTTATGCTGTCAAAACGCCCCGAATAACACCAACTATTTCTTTAATTGTGTCATCTTCAAGATAAGGGCAAATAGGCAATGAGAAACATCTTGCTGCAACGGATTCAGTGACTGGCAAACTTAAACCTGCGCACTCCTGCTTGAACACATTTTGCTGGTGCAATGGCACGGGATAATACACGGCACAGCCGATTTGTTTATCCTGCAAGGCTTTCATAACTTCGTCACGACGATCGCACAACACTGTGTACTGATGATAAACGTGCTCACCCAAACCATCTTCAAACGGTGTGGTCACTGGCAAATCAGCCATCAATTCCGAGTAAAGATGCCCTGCATGACGGCGGCCTTTATTGTATTGGTCAATGCGTTTCAATTTGGCTCTTAATATCACCGCCTGCATTTCATCAAGACGGCTGTTATAGCCGATGACATCATGGTAATAACGCACGTCCGAACCGTGATTACGCAACTGTTTGATTTTTGCCGCGCATTCGTCCGAGTTAGTAGTCACTAAACCACCGTCACCAAATGCGCCCAGGTTTTTGCTGGGGAAAAAACTGAAACCTGACGCATGACCGATAGAACCGGTTTGTTTGCCATTGATGGACGCGCCGAAAGACTGGCAGCAATCTTCAATCAGCTTCAGATTGTGCTGGTCGCACAGCTGCTTGATTCTGGTCATGTCTGCTGGTTGGCCGAACAAATGCACTGGCATGACCGCTTTGGTTCTTGGCGTAATGGCTTTTTCTATTGCATCCGGTGAAATATTAAAAGTCTTGGGATCTATATCAACAAAAACGGGAACTGCGCCCACATATTTGATGGCTTCCGCAGTAGCAATAAAAGTGAAAGCGGTAGTAATCACTTCATCACCCGCACCGATGCCTTCAGCAATCAACGCCAAATGCAACGCATCCGTTCCTGAAGCCACGCCTATGGCATGTTTAACGCCCAGATATTCAGCCGCTTCTTTTTCAAAAGCCTGGACATTAGGCCCTAAAATAAACGAACAATTTTCAATCGTCTCAGCCAGACCCTGCTCAACTTCAGCTTTTATTTCGGCGTATTGAGCTTTCAGGTTTACCATTGGTATCATGTTTTTGCCTATTATTGATTTTTGAAATCTTGATTTTGATAGGTTTTGTTATTGCAAATTTATCACGAAGAATGAAATACAAATTTTTATGCACTTCGTGGTTAACAAAACCTATTAAAGAAATTGTTGACTGGTTATTTATCGCCTAATAACCGGGTGATTTGTATCGCTGTTTCCAGTGCCCTCTTGCCTGCCTCTCCGGAAACCAACGGGTTGTCACCAGTATGAATGCAGTTAACGAAATGTTTAATTTCTTCGAGCAAGGCATCACCGCTCTCAAAAACCGATTCTTCCGTTTCTATTTCCGGAATGCCGGGGAACATTTCTTTTTTGCCTGTGCGATGTTTAGTTAAAACGCGATTCTGGAAATCGACGGACACATAGGAAGACGGTCTGAACATTCGCATTTTGCGCTCCATCTTCAGGCTGATCCGACTGGCGGTGACATTGGCCACGCAACCATTTTTAAATAACAGCCTGGCATTGGCGATATCCGTACCTTGAGTCAGAACCGCTGTGCCGCTGGCATCAATGCGTTCCACTTCTGAATCTACCAGCGCTAAAATAATATCGATGTCATGAATCATTAAATCCAGAACTACGCTCACATCGTTAGCGCGCGGGTTAAAAGGAGATAAACGATGGGATTCAATAAACAGGGGTTTTTCTTCCTTGTCCAAACCTAAAATGGCTGGATTAAATCTTTCCAGATGCCCTACTTGCAAAATCAGATTCTTTTCTTTGGCGATGGCTATTAACTCATCTGCTTCTGCAACCGTTACTGTAATCGGCTTTTCAACCAGTACATGAGCGCCAGCGTTAAGGAAGTCTTTAGAAACCTTATAATGGAGCGTGGTAGGCACGACAATGCTTACCGCATCAACTTCTCCCAACAAGGATTGATAATCTGTCAGCGCTTTTGCGCCATGTTTTTCGGCCACATCTTTAGCCGCAACTTCATTAATATCAACAACGGCAACCAGCTCACAATCAGGCAGTGAAGCATATTTCTCGGCATGGAATTTACCCAGATAACCCGTACCGATAACAGCGCATTTTAATTTTTTCATGTAATTATTTTAACAATTAGTTCAATTTACAACTCAACAAGAAATCCTGATAACAACAAAGCTTCCGCTCCTCGGCAATTGCTCCATGCATTGCTCTACCTCCAGCATCCATGCAGTCGTGCTCACGCCCCTTACCTACATCCCTATAGGCAAAGCTTCCGCTCCTCGGCACACCGCTACGCTGCTTCTGCAAAAGCCACACGTATGTGATGAATGCAGCAAGGCAGCAGAAGCTGCCCCGGCCCTGTAGGCAAAACGGCCGTTTGAGTCATCTTTTCTGTTACGGAATATCGTGGTGTATTGTAAACCATCGGAATGCATTCAGAAAATTTTGTGGTCATTACGCACTACGCCTGTTTTTGGGCGTTGGCCCAACCCAAACACCGGACCAATCAACTTTATTATGATGACTCACGCATTTATCTGGCCGATACAAAGCTTACCAGACTACCTCCGATTTTGTAGGTAAGGAGCGATAGCTTTGTGTCTTGCGAAAAAGAAGGTTACACCGGAATAATCGAAATCGCCGATCAAGCTTTATGTCGCGCAAAAAATGAAGATAGAAACAGAATTGTCATGCTACCCAGCACCGCATATGACGAAAAATAATTGCATCGATTAACCTTCCACAAGCACAGGAACTTTGCCAATCCTGGCCTGCCAAATCTTCGGTCCTGTTTGATGCACAGATTCGCCACGCGCATCAACAGCGACAGTGACCGGCATATCTTCAACGACAAACTCGTGGATCGCTTCCATACCAAGATCTTCGAAGGCAACAATGCGTGATTTGCGGATAGCCTTTGACACCAGATAAGCCGCCCCACCTACTGCCATCAAATAAACGGCTTTATGATTCTTGATCGCTGCAATCCCCGCAGGCCCTCGTTCAGCTTTGCCGATCATGCCAAGCAAGCCGGTTTTGTCCAGCATGGTTTCGGTGAATTTGTCCATGCGTGTTGCCGTAGTTGGACCGGCAGGACCTACGACTTCATCCCTAACCGGATCAACCGGGCCGACGTAGTAAATGAATTTGTTAGTGAAATCGACGCTTTCCGGCAGCGCTTCGCCACGCTCAAGGATTTCAGTCATACGCTTGTGCGCCGCATCCCTCCCTGTCAGCATGGTGCCGCTAAGCAACAAAGTCTCTCCAGGCTTCCAGCTTTCCACATCCTGTTGCGTCACAGTATCCAGATTGACTCTGCGTGCTGTAGCGCCTGCCTGCCAGGTAATCTCAGGCCAATCTTCCAGACGCGGTGGTTTAAATTCAGCCGGGCCACTGCCATCCAGAACAAAATGCGCATGACGGGTAGCTGCGCAGTTAGGAATCATGGCAACCGGCTTGTTAGCCGCGTGAGTGGGATAATCAATAATCTTAATATCCAGCACGGTGGTAAGGCCGCCCAAACCCTGTGCGCCGATGCCTAGTGCATTGACTTTGTCATACAATTCCAGGCGCAACTCTTCAAGCGCATTGCGGGGACCGCGCGCGATTAAATCCTGAATGTCTATGGAGCCCATGCATGCCTGTTTCGCCATCAGCATCGCTTTTTCAGCGGTACCGCCTATGCCTATTCCAAGAATACCCGGCGGACACCAACCTGCCCCCATAGTCGGAACGGTTTTCAGCACCCAGTCGACGATACTGTCAGAAGGATTAATCATGGCAAACTTTGCCTTGGCCTCGGAACCTCCGCCTTTAGCGGCTATTTCAATATCGAGCGTATCGCCGGGCACAACTTCCATGTGAATAACAGCCGGGGTGTTATCTTTGGTGTTTATGCGCTTACCGGCAGGATCGGCCAGTATCGATGCGCGCAGAACATTATCAGGGTGCAGATAAGCACGTCGGACGCCCTCATTAACCATCTCGGCAACGCTCATGTCTGCATCCCACTGGACACCCATGCCAATCTTTAAAAATACGGTGACAATACCGGTATCCTGGCAAATTGGTCGATGGCCTTCTGCGCACATCCGGGAGTTAATCAAGATTTGCGCCATCGCATCCTTTGCGGCCTGATTCTCTTCCTTTTGGTAGGCCTCATGCATGGCCTTAATGAAATCCAGCGGATGATAATACGAGATGTATTGCAGCGAATCGGCAATACTTTGAATAAGATCGTCTTGACGAATTATGCTCATCAAAAGTTCCCTGCTTATATGGTTTCTAGGAATTTAGTGAACACATTATATCTTGAACGGCCTTATTGTTATGAATAAGAACAAAACGAAAATCAAAATAGAACCAACCTTCGCCGTAAGTTCTACCGCAAAAAGGCGGTGTTATCCGTCCTTGATTGCAACAACGACAAATCCTATAAATTATTAAACGTGAGTGTCTATTTTGCAGTTTTTTATTTAAAAAGCCCGAATAGCACGTACACCAAGCTGAGCGTCCTTATTGAGAACGAACTGCAAGCCAACGTCAAAATCCTGCGCCCATGCATTTAGGTCACCGGACTCTGTAGAGTCCGTCTCCGTGGAACTCCAATAACTGATACTTTTAAAGCCACCGACAACAGCTTTTTGCTTAAACAATAAATTTAACTCATGTTTTGAAGGTAAGTACCAGTCGCCATACTTAACTCCATGAGCATCTTTTACTGAAAACTCGTTGCAAACAGTGGCAGCAAAAGCGACACCATCAACCGCCCCCTGGTTAGCGATGATAAGGACTGTATTTTCTTTACCTGCGCCTATTCCATTTGCCCTTGCACGCGTATTTGTAAACGTACCACCATACCATCTTATAGGAACACCTCCATTTTGATCAGCGGTGGCTGCGATTAAACCATGCTGGCCATTATCATACACATAAAATACTATCCCCCCTCCATATTCCTCCTTTATAAAGTGAACGGGGGGAGCGGGAGGTACATCGGGAATTCCAAAGGAAATTGCAAAGGCATTACAAGACAACAATATTCCGATACTGAATAACAGTAGTGCTGTAAACTTTGTGTGTTGCTTTGTTTTTTTTATTATGTCCATCGTTATCCCCTATGAATATCAACAAAGAAGCAATATGTTCGCCTGCAATAGATTTTCAGATAAATGATTTTCCTGTTTAACCGTTAAAACCCTTAAAATCATTATTGTCTGAACAAAATACGGAAATTATTTATCTGAAAGTGGATAGGCAAAAAACGGTATGTGGGGGGCAAAGGCGATTGATTTTATAAACTAAAAAGCCAACATTAGAAATTACCCAAGCATTTGCCTATACTTTTTTAAACCTTATAGGGAGAAGCTGCGGCTGTCTATTAGTACAAATACCAATAACTTTTGATGTGGCTACACTAAACCGGACACATTTTTTAAAATACTCTTAAACAAAGTGTGAGTCGAAATGAGCCAAGAAAAACCAAATACCTATACAGCCGAATTCAGAGCCTCAGCCGTCAAGCTAGC
>JAQTLI010000202.1 GCA_028714995.1 Methylobacter sp.
TCCAGACGTGATCATCCTCGCCCTGCCCCGTGGCGGAGTTCCGGTTGGATTCGAGGTCGCCCAGATAATCAACGCGCCGCTGGACATCATGCTGGTGCGCAAACTGGGAACGCCGGGACAGGAGGAGTTGGCGATGGGCGCAATCGCCAGCGGAGGAGTATGCGTGCTGAATGACGATATAGTCGCGGCCATAGATATCAGCCAAGAGGACATTGAGGCTGCCGCCACAAGAGAACGAAAAGAACTGGAAAGACGCGAACGGGCTTATCGAGGGGACCAGCCCCCTCCCCAAGTTGAAAATCATTGCGTGATTCTCATAGATGACGGCTTAGCCACCGGAGCAAGTATGCTGGCCGCCGTCTCCGCCTTGAAGCAACGAAAGCCCGCCGCTATCGTGGTCGCCGTACCCGTAGCCCCACCCGATACAGTACAACGACTACAAGAGGAAGCCGATGATGTGGTCTGCCTGGCAATGCCCGTGCCATTTTCTGCCGTTGGCCGCTGGTACCGGGAGTTTACGCAGACCAGTGACGATGAAGTCAAGTCTCTCCTGGCGCACGCCTGGTCCAAATCCACCACTCACCTAAATGCAAAAAAAAGCCATGAATAATCCTACATCCCCGAATTACATCGACGTCAGCATTGCATTTGAAGGACTCTCACTGAATGGCCTTCTCACGGTTCCCGAGCATGCCAAAGGCATTGTGGTGTTCGCCCACGGGAGCGGTAGCAGCCGGTTCAGTTCGCGCAATCGTTTCGTCGCCGAAATCTTGAATGGGGCCGGGATTGCCACCTTGCTTTTTGATCTCTTGACGGAGGAAGAGGAAGACATCGATCAGCGCACCCGTGAATATCGCTTCGATATCGATTTGTTGACTGATAGGTTGATCGGCGTGATCGACTGGGTGAGCATGGAAACGGCGACAGCCGCGCTTCCTCTCGGATTGTTCGGAGCCAGCACCGGCGCAGCCGCGGCCTTGGGAGCCGCCGCTTCGCGCGCCGACAAGGTAGACGCCGTGGTCTCGCGCGGCGGACGACCGGATCTGGCTCTGCCGCATCTTGCGAAGGTCAAGGCGCCTACGCTGTTGATCGTGGGCGGGGATGACAACGTCGTGATCGAGCTCAATCAACAGGCGGCCGAGCAACTGCAGGTTGAACATCGACTAGATATCATTCCCGGCGCCACCCACCTGTTCGAGGAGGCAGGCAAAATGGAACAGGTGGCGAATCTCGCCAGCAATTGGTTCCTGCACTATTTTTCCGGCTCATGAGTCTCGATCGCATTGGCCATTAACTCCAAGTGAAAGCCGTCCTGGTTATTTTAATTTTATAGGTATGACCCAATCCGATGGCGCGAGGCAGGTAGTATCCTTGCAGGCCTGGGCGCGAACGAGCAGGCGGAGGTTTTCTGTGCTGCACGAAAGCGTCACCTTCACCGGAATGCTCACTTTCCCTTCATAGACTTTGACCTCACCCAGCGGTGTAGCCATAGCGTGCGTCTCTGGATACGCAGGCTTCACTTCTGCCTTGCCGGAGTCCTCGCGTACATCAACAGAAGTGGGAATCAGGAAATCGAGACTCGCAGGATTGGCATTGATATGCCAGCCATTGGCGATGTCCAGCACCGCCGTAATAGTGAGGCTATCACCCTCGCGCATCGGTTCCGACGCGCTGACCTTCACATAGGCCTTGGTTTCCATCGCCTCCGGCAGGGTAACCGCTTCATCCAGTTGCTGCGTGGCCTTCGCTGCCGGTGCCAAATGATTCAGCCTAAGCAACGCATGCACCATATGTGTATAGGCTCTCGGATTCTCGGTGATGGCCTGCCCGAAGGCAATAAGCAGCGCTTCGGCCTGTTGTTTCCATTCTGCATCGCCGGTGATTTCATAAAGATCGAGCAAGGCCTGGGCCATCACCGCGTTACCGGAGGGAATGGCCGAGTCCATGGCGTTTTTCATCCGCACCAGCAACGGCTCGCTGCCATCGGTGAAGTAATACCCACCATGTTTCTCATCCCAAAACAGCTGCTTGGCCTTCGTCGCCAGTTCATTGGCGGCTTGCAGATAGCTGTCCTCTTTGGCCGCGCGATAGGTGGACACCAGCCCCTGAATCATGAAGGCAAAATCCTCAAAATAGGCTGCAATCTCGGCCTTGCCGTCACGCCATGTTCGATACAGCGTCCCATCTTTTTTCCGCAGATTAGCCAGAATGAAATCGGCTGCGCTGCAGGCGGCTTCGGTATATTCCGGTTTATCCAGGCGCTGACCGGCGCGGGCGAACGCGTCGATCATCAACCCGTTCCAGGACGTGATGATTTTGTTGTCGAGATGCGGTAATTTGCGCTTGTCCCGAGATTCCCGCAGCGCGGTCATCACGGCCTGCTGTTTCTTGACCGCATCCTCGTATGACAGACCTTCCGCCGTCGCACTTACGGAAAGCGGCTGAATCAGATACAGCACCCTGCCCTCCTCATGCTTGTGGCCGAGAATCCCGGGAATCTCTGCCAGTCCGTAATGCTTCATGAGCCATGCGCAGGAATCCGTATCCAGGGCATCATGCAGTTCCGTATCCGTCCATGCGTAATAAGCGCCTTCCACGGCGTCGGTCTCGGCATCAAGCGCGGAGTAGAAGCCGCCATCCTTGTGCGTCATCTGCCGCAGCGTGAAGTCGAAAATACCTTCGGCAACGGCACGATCGTCGGGCTTGTTGGAAAGCGTGTAAAGCTCCGTATAGGCACGCCCCAGCAGCGCCTGATTGTAGAGCATCTTCTCGAAATGCGGGATGTGCCATTGTGCATCGGTGGAGTAGCGATGGAACCCGCCGCCGACATGGTCGTGTATCCCTCCCTCTGCCATTTTCTCCAGCGTACCGCGTGCCATCCCCAGGCACGTATTGTTGTTGGTCAGGCGGTAGGCCTCGAGCAGAAACAGCAGTGCGTCCTCATTTGGAAACTTCGGAGCCTGATAAAACCCACCCAGCCGGTTGTCGTAATAATCGCTGAAATGACTGATCAGCGCCTCCACCAGCTGGCTGGCGGGAAGCGAGCTGCTTTGGGCATTGTTTTCCTGATGCTTGATCTGGATGATAGCGCTAGCCAGCCGCTCGGCCTGCGCTTTAAGGGCTACCTGATCCTGCATCCATACGTAGTGGATCTGCTGAACGAGCGATGTGAAGTCCGCTGGCGGGAAATAGGTGCCGGCGTAAAACGGCTTGAGATCGGGCGTGACAAATACGTTGTTCGGCCAGCCGCCGCTGTGCGTCATCATCTGGGTGGCCATCATGTAGAGTTCATCCACGTCCGGGCGCTGCTCCCGGTCGATCTTGATGCTGACGATAGACTCATTCATCAATTTGGCGATCTCGGGATTCTCGAAGATTTCCCGTTCCATCACATGGCACCAGTAGCAGGTGGAATACCCGATGGAGAGCAAAATCGGCTTGTTTTCCGTCCGCGCTTTGGCAAACGCTTCCTCGCCCCACGGATACCAGTCAACCGGGTTATGCGCGTGTTGGAGCAGGTACGGGCTGCTCGAATCAATTAGCCTGTTTGTAGCAGCATGCGTCGAAAGAGAAAAAGTCAAAATCCCTCCGAATAAGAAAATTAGAACCCTAAAGATATAACTATAAAACAATTTTTGTAACTATTCAGCGTATTTCCCCATATTAAAAATTCTCATGGGACGTACAGAATAAATTCGGGTAGCTTACTTTGATGAAAGTGAGGAACTCACGAATCCTCATTTTGCGCACGCATTTGGGTAATCGCAAAAGCACCTCTAGCTGTCTATGGCCAAGTTAAGTGTGTTTTTGGCAGACCAGACGATACAACCTGTTATGGCTGTATCGTCTGGTCCGCAGTTTACGTCCAAGTTTCAACTAGCACATGCGAGGATGCCGCTATCCTCATAAACCCGGCACAGGCCGGGAATTCCCTGGTAACAGGAATGTTTAATTATATCGTTGGCTTCTTCCAGGGGTATTACGTCTTCTTTGACACTATCGGCCACAGCCTTAGCCACGCCCTGTTCCGCCGGCCCGAACATTTGGCTGACCTGTTTCTCGTTCTTGATCTCGACTTTGTTGAACATTACGGTGTTGGGCTTAGTCATAAGATTGAGAGCGATCAAGGCAAGCAAGGAATTATCGCCCCCGTTTTTGGTTAGTCAGAGTGGTGCAAAATACTGTTTCTGCGGCGCTGCCACGCGGCCCCATGATCAGGTCGATGTGACTAGATCCTCGTCAGGAAGTTTATAACATCTTAATAAAATCAATAATATTCGTATCACTACTTATAAAACATTAGTTTCTTCGTCGCTAAGCCATGGTCGTTTTTTGATTGTGACTGAGAGTACAACAGGCTGGTTTGAATATGATAAAAACATCAGCTATTTAACTTGAGAGCGGACGACTCCAGTGGAAGGTGATATCACGCTTGATCAAACTCCTGCGATTTTGAAGTCTTCATGAGCGATGATGACTCGATGCCCCAAGCTTTATTAGACAGACAACCAGAACCAATATAGGGGGTATCACTGCACAAGATCGCATGATGTTCAGCAACTGAAGACAATCCACATTCTCGTTATCACGCTTCCAGTGAGTAACCCAAATAAGTACGCGTACGTATTGTATAAATAATTTTTTTTATCTAATCTGCATTTAATTCTTCCATTCCAACTATTGATTTTTATTAAGATAAAATCATCATTGAGGTAGAAAAATGACAAAAATTGTTTGCGTACTTTACGACGATCCGATTGACGGCTATCCAAAATCCTATGCTCGCGATGCGATACCGGAGATCAAAGTTTATCCCGACGGCCAAACCGCTCCTACTCCCAAATCCATCGACTTCATCCCCGGCCAGATGCTGGGTAGTGTTTCCGGCGAATTGGGTTTGCGTCGCTATCTGGAAAGCCTGGGACATACACTAGTGGTAACTTCCGACAAAGATGGCGCGAACTCACGCTTGGATCAGGAACTACACGATGCCGAAATCGTCATCTCCCAACCATTTTGGCCGGCCTATCTGACTGCGGAACGCATCGCCAAAGCGCCGAAATTGAAACTGGCACTGACGGCAGGCATCGGTTCCGACCATGTCGACTTGCAGGCGGCGATGGCAAACAATATTACCGTCGCCGAAATTACCTACTGCAACAGTATCAGCGTTGCCGAGCACGTAGTGATGATGATTCTAAGCCTGGTGCGCAACTACATTCCATCCTACCAGTGGGTTGTCAAAGGCGGCTGGAACATCGCCGACTGCGTGGCGCGTTCCTACGACCTGGAAGGCATGGAAGTCGGCACCATCGCCGCAGGCCGCATCGGCCTGGCAGTACTGCGTCGCTTAAAGCCGTTCGATGTTAAATTACATTACACCGATCGCTACCGCTTACCAGCTAACGTCGAGCAGGAATTGAATCTGACTTGGCACCCCAATGTTGAATCGATGGTACGAGTTTGTGATGTAGTGACTATCAATTGTCCATTACACCCGGAAACCGAACACATGTTCGATGATGCCTTGCTTGCCAAGATGAAACGCGGAGCTTACATCATCAATACGGCCCGCGGTAAGATCTGCGATCGCGACGCTATCGCGCGAGCATTGGAAAGCGGCCAGTTGTCGGGTTATGCGGGCGATGTCTGGTTCCCGCAACCTGCGCCGAAAGATCACCCGTGGCGGAGCATGCCTCATCACGGCATGACGCCGCATATTGCCGGTACCAGCCTGTCCGCGCAGGCCCGCTATACTGCCGGCGTTCGAGAGGTGCTGGAATGCTGGTTCGAAGGCCGCACGATCCGCAACGAGTATCTGGTGGTCGACGCAGGTAAATTGGCCG
>JAQTLI010000203.1 GCA_028714995.1 Methylobacter sp.
CGGTTTTGGCCCACGCTTGCCTTCGAACAAGCTACCAGCATTCGCCAGCAACTCTTTTTTCCATTGATTCACTTGGGTCGGATGTACACCAAATTCCTGGGCGATCTCATTGACGGTTTTAGTCCCTGTAACCGCTTCCAAAGCAACCTTGGCTTTTTGCGTGCCGGTAAAAATATTACGCTTTTTTTCACTCACAACCTGCTCCTTTTTATCGCAGGCTACCATCTTAAATTATTGTCCGGATATCGGGTGCCACTTTAGTAAAGCTATTTGATTTTTAGATTTTTTCTGGTTTTGAACACAATATAAAACCATATGGTTTAACTAATGTTTTGATCGACGGTTTAACCGTTATCATGCTTAAAAATCAATTCGATAGTCCGAGTGAATGTGGGGTCAAAGTCAGTTATTTAGAGTCCTATGAGCAATGGGCCCAGTCTGTGCAAAAACTCAAAGCTGAATCCGCTAGAGATGGTAATTGTTCCACTGAGCGGTCAGGAATGGATGATTCATCACTAACTGGCTCCACAGTGGCAGATATTTTGCTCAATATTCAGCATAATTAAACCACTGACTTTTTCAGTTTTTCGTTTTACACACTTTGGGTCGATTTGAGACAATTTATATGCTGATGCAGTTGAGACTGGTCTTAGAAGCTGTCGAATCAAATCCAGAGCTTTACAGGGTAAAAGCCTGGGTTTGATCTGGAATAATGAAATCGAATTCAGACTTATGACGACGTTATCTAAAGATTAAAAAATGAAGATCTGCTATTCTTGGACGCAACATCAGCATCCCTGAACTTCATATACCTTATAAAAATAATCGCCAATAACATTACAGATAATAAACAATGATTGATTTATTTAATCAATGGGGGAATTTCCTCTTTCACACCAGAAATATACTGTTCCCTGTTCTTATCGCCGTACTGCTGTTCTTTTTCCCACCCGTTGCAGCCGGCACGTTACCCGGAGATTATTTTCTGGCGATTGGCCTGTTGATGGTAACGGTTGGCCATGCGTTACGGATATTGACTATCGGTCTGGCCTATATTGTTCGCGGTGGCAGGAACAGACGGCATTTTTGCACATTGCAGAAATCCGCTTTATGTGGGCAATATCCTGATTGTCATCGGTTTTATGATCATCTCCGGCAATACGACGGGCATCATCCTCGGTTCATTGGGCTTTATGGCAATTTACCGACTAATTGTCTTCAGTGAAGAACGGTTTTTAACTGAAAAGTTTGGCCAGGCCTATCTCGACTTTTGCGCCGATGTGCCGCGCTGGCTGCCACGATTTAAAGGGTTGCGCGAAACAATCAGCAATTATGATTTTGACTGGCCAGCGGTTGCCGTTAAAGAATACGGTACGCTGTTTACATCGCTAATGATTTCTCTGGGATTGATCAGTTGGAAACTTAAGCTTACATACAGTCTGGATCAAAACAAAATACCGGTCATAGCCGCAACAATACTGATCGTTGCGACATATGCCATCGTGCGTTTTCTGAAGAAAACCGAACGTCTTAAATCGATGAGATAGTCGGACCAATTAACAATATCATGATAAAGAGCAAACCAATGACTCAGGAAGATCGAATTTTTCAGCAAATCAATCGGGTGGAAGATTTTACCTTTGACGAACGCGTTGCAACTGTGTTTGATAATATGGTCGCCAGGAGCGTGCCTTTTTACAGAGAAATTCAGCGTCTACAGTCAGATCTGATCGTGGAGTTTTTACCGAAACAGGACGGTATAGTCTGTGATCTCGGCTGTTCAACAGGAACGACTATCGAGCACATCATAGATCACCCTCGATGCCCCAATACGGCCAAGTTTGTTGGCTTTGACAATTCCGAACCCATGCTGGACAAGGCGCGCGCCAAATTATCGTCTGCCGTGGCAGCGGAAAGAGTGTCTTTGCTGACTGCTGATTTGAGCGATTTACCTGCGTTGCCGGCCTGTAACGTGGTGATTCTTAACTGGACCTTGCAATTCGTGCGTCCGATTGACCGGGAGCATTTGCTTAAAAACATTTATACCGCGCTCAAGCCCGGCGGCATGCTGTTTTTATCTGAAAAGATTTTAAGCAATGATGCCGGATTGAATCGTCTTTATATCGATCATTACCTGCAATTTAAAAAGTCGCAAAGAGGATATACCGATACTGAAAACCAGCGCAAACGCGAAGCGCTGGAAAATGTACTGATTCCTTACCGGCTTGATGAAAATTACCTTTTACTGGAGCGGGCTGGTTTTAAGCGTATCGATACCTACTTTCGCTGGCTTAACTTCGCTTGCCTGATTGCTGTCAAGTAATTCGGCTGGTTTACCGTTACATGCCACTGTCATCAATTGTTATTCAAACATTCAGCCAACTTATGCAGGGCAGGACTTTACGTCGTCATGTTAACTTTGAACGACCAGCCAGCGGCCGAGACGGTGTCAAAACTAACTTACAAATCAAGTGAATGATAATTGATTCCTTCATTCATTATCTTGACCTATAGTTGAATGAAGGCAAGGTTCTCCAGTCTCATCATTCAATCTGGACTGGCATGTGCTATAAGGCTATGTCAGCCGATTCATTTTGATGTTAGGTTTTAATCTTTCGGAGTAAGACTATGAACTGGCGCAACTGTACAGACCGTTATTGTATTGCGTGAGCTTTTCCCCAAAGGCAGCGATCCTCGCGAGGCGCTGAAGACCAGACATTACATGTTAGGCTTATCTCTGCTTGTTCTGGTCTTGCTACGGTTAGAGGGCGGGTGCAGACACAAGTATTTCGAGATGCTATCGTTGATTTTATGCAGTAGTGACGGGCAACTCACGGTCACAAGTGGTATCAATAAATTTTTGCGTTGAATCGGATGGCGACATAAGCATTGGCTGTTATCCAACATCTGAAATTAGAGTTTGTGCCGTCGAATTCCTGCTACAAAACTGTAAGCACTCGTTCACCTTATCCACTACACCTCCCCAATTCAGAACGCATTCGCATTCCTGAACAGTGAATTTTCGGGGCAATCAAACCACCTATTTTGATTGACGAAAATTCTGGTGGCATCGATTTGCAACTGCTAATCTATCCTTTTCTATCTGATATTGGAGAAGGCGATGATTAGCGTCCCCGAGGTTGCTCCTGATCCCGTGCGCGAACGGTTACTTAAAGCCGCTCTCGACAGTTTTCTGTCTGACGATTACCACAAGGTCACGACCCGTCTGATCGCAGAAAAGGCCGACGCCAACATCTCGATGATCCGTTACTACTTTGGCAACAAGGAGGGGTTATACGAAGAGATGATCCGCGACACCATGACTCCGCTGCTTAACGTGCTGGACGGACAGATGTTGGAGTCGGTTGATGGATTTAAGGACTTCCTCTATTTGTATTATGAAACGATGTCCAAACGACCTGAATTTCCCAAGCTGATCCTGAAAGTGCTGGCGCTTAACCAAGGACCAGGCCGGCGCTTTATCCAACAGCTATTGGAACGCGGGAGGACAAGCGGCGCCAGGAAGGTCGAAGATTTGAAGTCCGCTGGGCAAGTCACTCATTCATTAGACCCTGACATCGTTAGGATGGCATTTGTCAGTCTGGCAATGATGCCCATGCTACTGAAAGATATTTTTGAGGAGCAGATAGGACGAACAATGGACGCAGCATTCCTGGAAAAATTGGCTGCATTCAATGGCCACCTATTTTCTACTGGCTTGGCGCCGACAAAGGCGGAATAGCAGGAGACTTGCAATGTCATTACAAAAAAATTCAGGCGCGGTTCGCCGCTTTGCAATGCTGATGAAGTTTGCCGCTTGGCTACAGAATATTCCCAACAAGGTCACGCCGCCGCCATTCCGCCTCATCCAGATAGGCTCGGCGTTTTGGCAGTCACGTGTGCTTTATGTTGCCGCACGCTTGAACATTGCATCCGTTTTGGGGGATGAGTCTCTCGCAGTTGAAGTCATCGCCAACCGGGTCTTGGCTCAACTGGACGCTGTCAACCGTCTGCTGCGTATGCTGGCGGCCATGGGTGTATTTGAAGAGGTGTCGCCTCGGGTCTTTAAAAACAACGGGCTTTCCGATTACATGCGAGAAGACAATCCTAACAATGTTCGAGCAATGATCTTGATGCATAACTCGATTGAGATGAGCCAGCCTTGGTATGAGCAACTGGAACAGGGAGTGCGCAGCGGGGAAGTGCCATTCCAACTTTCTCATGGCAGGGAGCTTTATTCCTACATGGACGACCATGCCGAATTCGATTCGCTGTTTGCCCGTGCCATGGACAGTGTGGGGGCATTGACGGGCGACAGTTTTGCCACCGACTTCGATTGGGGACGATTTGATCGAATTATCGATGTTGGCGGCTCGAAGGGAAGTAAATCATTAGCTATATTAAAGCGGTATTCACATCTCACGGCTTTGGTGTTTGACCGTAATCAGGTTATTCAAACAGCGGCAACATATTGGACTGGCAAAGAATCGCCAGCCCTTCTTTCCCGATTAACCTACCAGGGTGGGGATTTGCTCGAATCGGTTCCCGCAGCCAAAGACGACAAAGACATCTACTTGTTGAGCGCAGTCCTGCATGGCATGGATGACGAGAATTGCGTCAAAGTGCTGCGCAATCTGGCCACCGCAAGTACTGGTACCGGCGCCCGCATTGCGCTGATGGAATTGGTTGTATCGGAATTGAATGCCGATTTTTCCAGCGCTGCTTTCGACATGCAGATGTTCTTGGGTACCCGAGGCAGGGAAAGAACGCTTCCTGAATGGCAGAACCTTTTCGACCAATCCGGATTGGCGCTTGAGGAAGAGGTAGGCCTTCAATCCATCGGGAAGATACTGGTACTGAGGCCGAAGGATTCGGACTTGTGCGGTGGTCACTGATTCAAATGCAACCCAATGACAGCAAAGTCTTCAGACATCGCGAATCAGCAGACCGATCAACCCGGTGAAAGTCCGTTTCGCGGCGTATTCCAGACGATCAAGATGCCTATGGCAGCTTAGGATCGAACTCGGTTTGTCGCAAATAGTAACAATCGGAAGAGAAAAGATTTGGCGAGGTAGTGTTAGGTAAAGCCCATTTGTTTCCGCCCCCTTTCGTCTCGAGGTGCCTCAATAGCCGAACCGTAACCCCGTTTCCACCACCTACATCGAGAGCCGGATAGGCGGATTTACGGTATCCAAATCAAGCTTTTAGTAGATCCTTAACTTTGACCATAATCCCCGCCGGATCAATACCTTGATATGGGAATTGTTCCCAGAGACCGCCGCAACCTTCTTTATGTGTTGCGATATGTGCGAATTTTGGGGTCAGCCCACGCTCCAGCAACCAGGAACCAAAGCGGATACCCAGACCCGTTTTTCGGTTAAATGACTCGACTATCAGCACCATCGGCGAATTACCGATTTTAACCATCATCTCCTCATCAATGACATTCAAGGTTGGTTTGTTGATCAGTCCTATATCAATGCCTTCCTGTTTTAAACGTTCGACTGCGTCCAATGCCCGATACAATGTCTCGCCGAAGCTGACAATATAACCTTGAGTGCCTTCGCGGATGACTTCATCTTTGCCGGGGACAAATTTATAGTCGCCACCAAAGTAGTCCTGGCCTTCAGTATTCAAAATAGTCGGTACTTTAGAGCGGGTTGAAAACACAAAACGCAAGCCCGGTTTAAAGAAGATGGTTTCCAAACAGGCTTTCATTTGCAGTGAGTCAGCCGGAAAGTAAAGATTAGTCGCATACCCATCGCTCAACCCATTGTCGGCAAACATATTGTTCAAACCGAAATGGCAGGTATTGTCTGCCATATCGTCAATC
>JAQTLI010000204.1 GCA_028714995.1 Methylobacter sp.
AGTTGCCGCTAATGAAATTGACCACCTGGGTGATATATCCACACTTGCCGACTCATCGGTAATTAAGGATATTATTATGCATCGGGTTAATAAATAATTTCACGGCCCAATCTCAAAAAGAGAACGCGCATCTCTTTTTGAGATTGATAACGTCCAAGCTCCGCCGCAGCTCCCGACTGACTTGCGGCAATATACACCATTCCTGGCGATATCTATTCTTGCAACTTAACTAACAGCATCAAATAGATACCTTTAATTCACATTGAAAGAGTGACTTACCCTCTATATATTCTTTCAAAAAAACACTATATATTGTGCTACCATTATCAACATACACTACATATTGTAGTCATAAATCATTAAGCTTCAAACAGTTGATTTATTGCTTCTCAACTTGCCTATACAACTTCAACTAACAGGGACATCACAATGCCAGCAAAGTTACATGTCATCGCAAACACTGTGACCAAAATACCATTTCAAGATGCGTCAATGGACATTTGGGACACAAAATACCGCTTAAAGTCCAAAGATGGCGTAGCCATCGATGCCTCCATTGATGAAACCTATCAACGGGTTGCCAGAGCGCTTTCTGAAGTTGAACAAAGTAAAACCAAACAGGAGCAGTGCTACAAAGATTTTTTGTGGGCACTGCGTCAGGGTGCTATTCCAGCGGGACGCATTATTTCCAACGCCGGCGCACTGGAACACAAACCGTCTACATCGACTATTAATTGCACGGTGTCCGGCACTATCGCCGATTCTATGGACGATATTCTGGGCAAAGTACATGAGGCCGGACTTACCTTAAAAGCCGGTTGCGGCATCGGTTATGAATTCTCCACCTTGCGGCCTAAAAACGCTTATGTGTCCGGCGCAGGCGCCTATACTTCCGGTCCGTTATCGTTCATGGATATCTATGACAAGATGTGTTTTACCGTGTCGTCCGCCGGCGGCAGACGCGGCGCACAAATGGCCACATTTGATGTCGGTCATCCCGATGTCATCGAATTTATCCGTGCAAAACGTGAAGATGGTCGCTTACGCCAGTTTAACCTGTCACTACTAATTACCACCGAGTTTGTAGAAGCAGTAAAAAATGATCTGCCCTGGCCGTTATCATTTCCCGTTACCGAAAAAGAAGTCGCTCTTGATAAGCTGGACCTGACTGACAGCAAACAAATCATCTGGCGCGACTTACCCGGTAAAGAGGGCTATATCGTTAATGAAGATGGCCTCATTGCCTGCAAAATAAGCAAAACCCTGCCTGCCCGCCGGCTGTGGGACATCATCATGAGTTCAACTTATGATTATGCCGAGCCCGGATTTATTCTGATCGACAAAGTCAACGAGATGAATAACAACTGGTTTTGCGAAAAAATCCGTGCCACCAATCCCTGCGGCGAACAGCCCTTGCCGCCTTACGGTAGCTGCCTGTTGGGCTCGATCAACTTGACCCGCTTTATTAAAAAACCATTCACCAGCGGAGCGCATTTTGACTGGGATAATTACCGCAAAGCCATCAGGATTTTCACCCGCATGCTGGATAATGTGGTTGAAATCAATGGCCTCCCCCTCCCCCAGCAACGTGAAGAAATTCTCGGCAAACGTCGCCACGGCATGGGTTATTTGGGGCTGGGCTCAACCGTTACCATGCTGGGCATGAGATACGGCGATGCACAGTCACTGGAATTTACCGAAGAAGTGACCCGAGTATTGGCCGTGGAAGGCTGGAAAGCCGGACTTGCACTTGCCAAAGAAAAAGGCCCTGCCCCGATTATGGAGCGGCTATTTACAGTCACCGGCGAAATGCTGCATAAGCGCCCTGAAATGATTGCAGATGGTTATAAGGTTGGCGATGAGGTGCCCGGAAAACTGCTACATTCCAAATACAGCCGCTATATGCAGCAACTGGCGCAAGAAGAACCCGAACTGATCGCGCAACTGATTGAAACCGGCGCACGCTTCACCCATCACAGTTCCATTGCACCGACAGGCACTATTTCCCTGTCACTGGCCAATAATGCCAGCAACGGCATAGAGCCAAGCTTTGCTCATCATTATTCGCGTAACGTGATTCGTGAGGGTAAAAAATCAAAAGAAAAAATCGATGTATTTTCCTTTGAACTGCTGGCTTACCGGCATTTGGTCAATCCTGAGGCGATGCCGTATAGCGATAATCCTGAGCATCAATTGCCGGATTACTTTATCGCCGCCGATGATGTAACGCCCAAACAGCATGTTGATGTTCAGGCCGCCGCGCAAAAATGGATAGATTCATCGATCTCAAAAACAGCCAACGTGCCGACCGATTATCCTTACGAGGATTTCAAGTCTATTTATGAGTACGCCTATGACAAAGGCCTGAAAGGCTGCACCACGTTCCGTTTTAACCCTGAAGTTTTCCAGGGCGTATTGGTCAAGGAATCGGATCTCGAAAACACCATCTACCAGTTCACGCTGGAAGACGGCCACGTCGTGGAGTTTAAAGGCAACGAAGAAGTGGAATACGACGGCGAACTCCATAGCGCAGCCAACCTGTTTGATGCCTTGAAAGAAGGCTATTACGGTAAATTCTGATGGCGCGCGAAGACATGACACAGAACATCAGCAAAGAAGCGACGCCTTCAAAACAAGGCTTAGAAACAATGATCAAGGCTACAGACATGGCACATAAAATCAGCAAAAAAATCATCGGCTACAAAGTCCTGACCAAAGACGATGTCGAAGCGGTCAAGCAGGAAGAAAAACAGTCACTGGAAAGCATGCACGAAAAACTCGCCCGCCCGGAAGTGCTGCTCGGCTCCACCTACAAGATCAAAACCCCGCAGTCGGAGCATGCGCTGTACATCACCATCAACGACATGGTTCTCAACCAGGGCACACCATATGAAGAACGCCGCCCATACGAAATCTTCATCAATTCCAAAAACATGGAGCATTTCCAGTGGGTGTTGGCGCTGACCCGGCTAATCTCGGCGGTATTCCGCAAAGGCGGCGATGCCTGCTTCCTGGTGGAAGAGATGAAAGCGGTATTCGACCCACACGGCGGCTACTTCAAAAAAGGCGGCGTGTTCATGCCGTCGCTGGTTGCCGAAATCGGCTACGCCATCGAATCGCATTTGAAACACATCGGCATGATCAAGCCGGAAGCGATGACCGATCATCAAAAAAAGTTTCTTGACGAAAAACGCCGCGAATTCGAAGCGCAGCACGGTGAGTCGGAAGGCCAATCGTTCCCGGAAAAAGCCGTGCTCTGCAACAAGTGCAGCACCAAGGCGATGGTGTTAATGGATGGGTGTATGACTTGTTTGAATTGTGGGGAGAGTAAGTGTGGGTGATGGGAAGTTGGATATGAGATGCCTATTTGGTTTATCTAACCAAAAGAATGCGACCTAGTTTATCTAAATCAGTCATATAGATAAGTTATCGACCGATTTTAATAAACATAGTGAGGCAGTAATATGGCAAAAGTTAATATAGATGCTTTAATACCAAGAGAAGACTTTGAAACGACAGGCGTGAACAATGCGGGTAATTTAAAGCATTCTATTTCTGTCTCCGACTTCACAAACAGTTTTTTCTATCCATTTATTCGAAAACCGGACTTTCAAAGAGAAACAAGTGAATGGGACGCAAGAAAAATCTCTGATTTTCTTGAGAGTTACATCAACGGGGATTTAATTCCATCAATTATTCTTTGGAGAAGCAATAGTGGCCTTTTCTTCGTTATTGATGGTGCACATAGGTTTAGTGCATTGACTTCATGGATTGATGACGACTATGGAGATGGAGAAATCTCTCAAAAGTTTTATGAAGGCAATATCCCCGAGGACCAGAAAACTATTGCGTTGGAAGCAAGAAAATACATAAATAAAAAGATAGGATCTTATGCAGAAATAATTGACGCACCTCGTCAGCCAATTCCAAATCCTGACTATCTTAACAGAGCAAAAAATCTTGGTGCTTTTTCAATACAAGTTCAATGGGTAGACGGTGATGCTTCAAAAGCAGAACATTCTTTTTTTAAAATCAACCAACAAGGTGAACCATTAAACAAAACGGAATTGAAACTTTTACAATCAAGAAAAAAAGGTAATGCTATTGCAGCAAGAGCAATAATTAGAGCAGGTAAAGGACATAAATATTGGGCAACATTTACAGCTGACAATCAAAAGAAAATTCAAGAAATATCAGATGAAATCAATAAAATACTATTTACACCTCCATTAAAAACACCAGTTAAGTCTCTTGAATTGCCAATTGCAGGAAAAATTTCTGCATCTCAAACATTGCCATTAATTTTAGATTTTATAAATATAGTAAATCAAATTACTCCTGATTTTAATAGCAAACTTCCTGATGACACTAACGGAGATGATACATTAAGGTATTTAACAAAAGTTAGAAAAGTTGCATGGAGAATAAATAGTATTCATCCATCATCACTAGGGTTGCATCCAATAGTTTATTTCTACTCTGCTGACGGCAGATACAAAACAGCATCTTTTTATGCCATTACTGCTTGGGTACTAGAAGCCGAAGCAACTAATTCATTAAAAGATTTTACAAAAGTTAGACTTAACTTTGAAAAACTCTTATTGAAATACGATTACCTTGTTCAAGATATAAATCGTAAGTATAGGCAAGCAATTAATAGTTACATGCACATCAAAGACTTTTATATGGGTTGTATAAAAAACTTACTTATTGGAAAAAACATTGATGCAGCAATTACCGAAATTATAAAAACAAAAGAGTTTAATTATTTAAAAATAGACACAACAAAAGAAGATGTTACAAGTGCAGATTTTACTTCTGGAAGAAAATCTGCCATTTTTATAAAAGAAGCTTTGGCTAATGGACTAAAATGCAAAATTTGTAATGGTTTAATTCACCAAAATTCATTGACATTTGACCACATTATTAGAAAAGAAGATGGTGGTATTGGTTCTGTCGAAAATGGGCAAATTTCACATCCATTCTGCAATTCAACAATTAAAAATTAGCTCGTAGGTTGGGCTGAATGCAATGAATCCCAACATTTCCAATAGGAACTATCTCCCCAACAACATTAACAATGTGTCGCTACCGCGACGACTGATTTAATCGGATTCTCGCACCCGAGAGCGAGATACTTTCTTTTGCTTTGCCAAAAGAAAGTATCCAAAGAAAAGGCGACCCAGATGCCGCTTATTTCCTGTGTTCCTCGCTTTCGACGGGGGTTGCCGAAAGGGGCTCCTGCCACTTCGTCAACGTGCGGCATCCTTGCCGCACCCCTATCGGGCTAATCCCGCCGAAAGCTCCGGTACTCGGCGCGGCATACGGGATTATTCTCACCCCACCGACAAATTCATTACGCTATCAACCGAACATGGCTTTTCGTTGCTATTGCGGAACTGGTGGAATTATTGGTTTTCTGACTAAGTTTTTGCGACAGGCAGTTTGGAACGCTATCGATAAAGAGCGTCAAAGTTTGCCCGCTGTTAATCCTTGGATAGTTTCTACATTAACGCCTTGATGCTGGCTACCGGCAGCAAGGGTAATGCGCCAAAGTGGGCACAGCCGGCAGTTGATGCGTTTGCAGGATTCGATAGCGAACAGCCGATAACAAAACAAGTTAAGCTCTTGCTAATTCGAGAATCAACAAAGCATTTCAAATAATCAGCGACATAAGGCACATGTAATTTTGCTAATTTGTATTAGTTCAGACTTAACCTGACACTGCTCTTGAAATGAGAGAGGGTTACTGGTGAGATAGAAGTGTCATATTTTTATCAAACCCTAAAGAGGTAACCCTCATGCTAGAGAATAATGTAAGA
>JAQTLI010000205.1 GCA_028714995.1 Methylobacter sp.
GAACGGGGCTGGATCGCATCTATCCTGCCCGACATAAAAACCTGGCCACTGAAATTGTCAATACCGGCGCAATGATCTCAGAGTTTCCGCCGGGTACCACCGCCAAAGCCAACCATTTTCCCAGACGCAACCGTATCATAAGTGGTCTGTGCCAAGGTTTACTAGTGGTTGAAGCCGCCAAACAAAGCGGTTCATTAATTACTGCCCGAATGGCGTTGGAGCAAAACCGTGAAGTTTTCGCCATCCCCGGCTCAATTCATAACCCGCTGGCCCGAGGTTGTAATGCATTGATCCGCGAAGGCGCAAAACTTGTCGAAACCACCCAAGATATTCTTGAAGAACTAAACCAATATAATCAACAAGATGCAGCCTCGCCTGAAATAACAATGCAATCAACACTTGACCTAGAGCAACAAACATTATTGAATCTTGTTATGTTCAGCCCAACTTCTATCGATAACCTGGTTGAAAATACCAGCCAATCCGTTGAAGTTATTTCATCAATGTTACTGATTCTGGAACTGCAAGGTTACATAGAAGCAACCGCCGGCGGTTGCTACACACGAGTAAAATAACCAAATGAAACCCATGAAAGAAAATATATTTGACGTCCTGATGTACTTATTTGAAAACTATATGGAAGATGAAATTGAAATCCTTCCTGATAGTGAGGTCGTCAAAACAGAACTACTGGAAGCTGGCTTCGAATCCTGCGAAGTTAATAAGGCTTTTGACTGGCTTGAATCGCTCAGCCTGCAACGTGCGATAAAGCCAACCGTGACGCCTGCATTCCGCATTTTCTGCAGTCAGGAAAAAACAAAACTTGATCTTGAATGCCGCAATCTTATTATGTTTCTTGAGAATAACGGCATCCTGACTTCAGCCAACAGGGAAATTGTCATTGATCGGGCAATGGCGTTGGAAAATGAAGATATCTCCCTGGAAAAATTAAAATGGATAGTGTTAATGATATTGCTCAGTCAGCCAGACGAGGAAATCGCTTGCTCAAGAATGGAAGACATTGTGTACAATCTCGCCCCTACTTACTTACATTAACACTTACCAGACCGCATTATTGATTAAATGAGCAAGAATCTTGTCATTGTAGAATCACCTGCAAAAGCTAAAACCATAGAGAAATATTTAGGCAAAGACTTTCATGTTTTAGCCTCCTATGGGCACGTCCGCGACCTTATCCCGAAAGAAGGAGCAGTTGATCCTAGCCATGACTTTGCCATGAAATATGAAGTCATTGATCGCAACCAGAAACATGTACAAGCTATCGCCAAAGCCCTTAAAACCGCAGACACCTTATATCTGGCGACTGACCCTGATAGAGAAGGGGAAGCCATTTCCTGGCATTTGCTTGAACTGCTGAAAGAAAAAAATCTGCTCAAAGACAAGCCCGTGCATCGGGTCGTGTTCCATGAAATCACCAAAAAAGCCGTCACTGAAGCCATTGCCAATCCAGAAATAATAGCCATCAACTTAGTCAACGCCCAACAAGCACGCCGCGCTTTAGATTATCTGGTCGGTTTTAACCTGTCGCCGTTGTTGTGGAAAAAAATTCGCCGCGGCCTGTCCGCAGGTCGCGTACAAAGCCCCGCCTTGCGCATGATCGTCGAGCGCGAACTGGAAATTGAGGCCTTTAAAAGCCGCGAATACTGGACAATTGATGCCGCATTGACAGCGCATGAACAAGCCTTTAAAGCCAAATTGACCCAGTTTGACGGTGAAAAAGTCACTCAATTCAGCATTACCAATGAAGAGCTAGCAGAAAAAACCAAGCAAACCCTGCTGGATGCGGCAGACGGTCAGTTGCTGGTCAGCAAGCTGGAAAAGAAACAGCAAAAACGCAACCCTGCCCCGCCTTTTATTACATCAACATTGCAACAGGAAGCATCACGCAAACTTGGCTTCACTACCAAACGCACCATGATGGTTGCCCAGCAACTTTATGAAGGTATTGATATAGGCGGAGAAACCGCTGGCTTGATCACCTACATGCGTACTGACTCGGTTAACCTGTCGGTAGAAGCTGTCGTAGAAATCCGCGCCCTGATTGCCGAAAACTACGGCGCTGAAAATGTGCCTAAAGAGCCTAGACTGTTTAAAACCAAGTCAAAAAACGCTCAGGAAGCGCACGAAGCGATACGTCCAACATATCCTCGATATTTGCCCAGCCAGCTAAAAAGCCACCTGAGCGTTGAACAGTTCAAACTCTATGAACTGATCTGGAAGCGCACCATCGCCTGCCAAATGATTCATGCCACGCTGAACATGGTCGCCGTCGATTTAACCTGCGGCAATGGCAAGCACGTATTCAGGGCAACGGGCTCCTCCATTGCTTCGCCCGGATTTATTACCGTCTATCTGGAAGGAAAAGATGACAGCAACGAGAGCGATGACAAGGAAAGCTTTCTGCCGCCAATGGAAGAAGGCCGCCCCGTCCAGCTCAATGACATCAATACTGGACAGCACTTCACTGAGCCACCGCCACGTTATGGCGAGGCCAGTCTGGTAAAGTCCCTTGAAGAACACGGCATCGGCCGGCCATCGACCTATGCCTCGATCATTTCGACATTACAAAACCGTGAATACGTCAGCCTAGAAAACAAGCGCTTCTACCCGACCGATGTCGGCAGAATCGTCAACAAGTTCCTAACCGAGCATTTTACTAAATACGTCGATTATGATTTTACGGCCAATCTGGAAGATGAACTGGATGCGGTTTCGCGGGGAGAAAAAGACTGGATTCCATTGATGCACGATTTCTGGACCCCTTTCACAACATTGATCCATGAAAAAGAAGAAAGTGTCCAGCGCAAAGATGTCACCCAGGAAGCCATCGATGAAAAATGCCCCGAATGCGGCAGCCCGCTGTCCATCCGCCTGGGACGGAATGGCCGGTTTATAGGCTGCACCAACTATCCTGGATGCTCCTATACCCGAAACCTGAATGATGATGCCGGCGCTACCGATGAGCCTGAAATTATAGAAGGCCGAGTCTGCCCTAAATGCGAATCGCCTTTGGTCATCAAAGCCGGACGCTATGGTAAATTCATCGGTTGCAGCGGCTATCCCAAATGCAAGCATATCGAGCCTTTGGAAAAGCCTATGGACACTGGCGTTGAGTGCCCGCAATGCAAAAAAGGCAACATTCTCAAACGCAAATCGCGGAATAGCAAAATATTCTATTCCTGCTCGGAATACCCAAAATGTGATTACGCATTGTGGAACGCGCCGATAAAAGAAAGCTGCCCGGAATGTGATTGGCCTATCTTGACCGTTAAAGAAACAAAAAGACGCGGCGTGGAAAAGGTCTGTCCGCAAAAAGACTGTAAATATGTGACCCCGTATGAAGGCGATCCCGCTGATGCACATGGCCCCAAAGAACTTGGCGCCTAAATAAACTTAAACATTTTGTAGGAGCGAATTCATTCACTCCTACACAGTACAATGATTTGACGAACTTTTAAATTTTCCAAGTTAAGCTGAAAATAGTTATGGTTGAATATTGTGAGCGCGAATGAATTTGCGCTCACAATATAACCTAAATAACAATAATCCAGCAGGAGAAGAAACTCTCCCCATAAACCTAAAAATGCCCTATCACTCCCCCTTCAAAATAAGAAACGCCGTCCGTCATATCAAGGCCGGATCAGTGATTGCTTATCCCACAGAAGCGGTTTACGGCTTGGGCTGCGACCCGCTCAACGAAGATGCGGTCATGTCACTACTCAACATCAAACAGCGCCCCATAGAAAAAGGCCTGATTCTTATTGCATCATCTCTGGATCAACTACGCCCTTACCTGGTTTTAGATCAAACCATCATTGATCGTATAATTCCCACTTGGCCGGGCCCTGTCACCTGGATTATTCCAGCCCGGCCTTGGGTTCCGGCATGGCTTACTGGTAAACAAGGCTCACTGGCGGTCAGAGTAACCAATCATCCTATAGCCCACGACTTATGTGCTCAATTTGGCAGCCCACTGGTATCTACCAGCGCTAATCCCAGCACCCGACCCGCTATCAAAGAATCGAGAAAACTGTTAAAAGCCTTTGCTGATTCAGATATTTTTATCATTCATGGTAAAGTCGGTGCTCTTAAACAGGAAACAGTCATCTATAATGCTGTAACTGGAGAGCAGTTGCGTTGATTGCACATTCTCCCAATTATGCCTTGTAGACAAAATCCAAAACTACAGCATGTCTAATAACAAGACCCTTCGAGCAGAAAGTCCGCAACATCATAGACACGCTGCTCAAGCAGGTGGGCTGAATAGTTCTGTCGCAGTAACTATCGAACAGCTGATTTGAGTATTCTGTCGCCTTTCTAAAACGGGGTGAATTAAACGGCAGTAATTCCTCAATCCGACAATTAGGCCAAGTGGGCAGTTCTTCGAAAATGTCTTTCAGCCATGCTGTCGATTCCGTTGAGTTTTGCCGTACCCAGCAACGATTGGATATCAGCCGCCTTGACCAACACGCTCAGAACAAGTAAACGTTAATGTGCTTAGTCCGAATTCTGAGACCACCTCTATAGAGATACTCGCCTTATGCTGTATTTCTCTTTGCAAAGATGACACTAGTATTTTTGGCAAAAGCATCGGCGTAATTTGCCCCCTTTTCATTTTGTTTGCTCCATACAATTTCTTGTTCACCAACAGCGAGTTTTTGCATTGAAACATCACTTAGTACCCGATAATATGAAAACCTAAGAAGTAATCCATTATCCCAGAGTGTCTTTAAAACCATTTCTACTAATATTCGATCAAATGGCATCGCATCTCGGAGATAATCTAAGAGACTTTTTGTGCAAAGAGGTTCTCCGGCATGATGCCCGCTTTGAACTAGCTCAGGTGCTACTGAATATAAGTAGGAATTGAGCACACGGCTTTGCCAACTAAAATAATTTGCATAGTAAACGTTACCGACAAGTTAGAATCCTCTAGTGAGGTACTAAATATTTCGGAGTTTAATACCAATCCATTCTTTAGTTCATCAGATGATGAATAAATAAGTTGGGTTGGGGATGCCGAATTGAAAAACTGAGGCGTTAAATGCCTATCGTCCGTGCCGAATTCAAACCTATTAAGAAAGTGTGAGAAATAGTCAGGTAAAGCCGCTGGAGTCACTTCCCCATGTCCAATAACACGAACCCATGTAGTTTCTTGCTCCACTCCGGCCACAAGCTGCGTGTGACCATTCTCGATATCCGCCACCTCGAGTGCGGGACGCACCATGACTTTGGTCTACAAGGGTTGCAAGGTCTCGATCGGACTCACTACCTCACGCAGGAGATCGGTGGCCACCTGGGCATATAGCGCCGTGGTCTCCAGCTTCTTGTGGCCGAGCAGCACCTGGATCACCCGAATATCCACCTTCTGTTCCAGCAAGTGGGTGGCGAAACTGTGTCTCAGCGTATGCATCGACACCCGTTTGTCAATCCGCGCAGCCTCTGCAGCGGTATGGATGGCCCGGTTGAGTTGACGGGTACTGAGTGGATCGATGGGGTCCAGGCCAGGAAATAGCCAGCCACCTTGGAGCATTTTGCCTTGTGCATGGGCAATCCGCCACCAGGCACGCAACCGTTCCAACAGGACCGGCGATAGCATGGCATAACGATCCTTGCTGCCTTTACCCTGTTCGATGCGCAGTACCATGCGCTGACTATCAATGTCACCGACCTTCAGCGATACCACCTCGTTGGCACGTAAGCCGGCGCCGTAAGCCACCGATAACGCTGTCTGGTGCTTGAGGTTGTCAACGGCAGCGAGCAGGCGAGCCACCTCCTCACGACTCAATACCACCGG
>JAQTLI010000206.1 GCA_028714995.1 Methylobacter sp.
GGAAGGCACGGAAAATCGCATTACCGTGGCGCGCAATCGCTATATTGACTCGGTAAAGGAATACAACGTTACCGTGCGGTCTTTTCCCACCAACCTTACTGCGATGATGTTTGGTCACAAGACCAAGCCGAGTTTTACTGTAGAAAACGAGCAGGCCATTGCGCAACCGCCCAAAGTCGATTTTGGAGCGCCGGCACCGGCAGGGACCCCCGCTAAATAAGGCATAGTCCATGTTGCCATCAGTGCGCTACGGATTCGGGTTATTCCTGCTGCTGCTTTTTGCTGCAGCCTGGGCGCTGGTTCCGGTTCCTGACTTATCGCAACGCGTCACCGATCTTACCGCCACACTCAGCGCAGAACAGGTGAACGCGCTGGAAAATAAACTGGCGGCATTCGAAGCCAAACAGGGTAGTCAGATCGCTGTCCTGATAATCCCCACGACCCAACCCGAAGATATAGCCCAGTTCGGCATACGGGTTGCAGACGCATGGAAGATTGGCCGGAAAAACGTAGATGATGGCGTCATCCTGATCGTAGCCAAAGACGACCGAAAACTGCGCTTGGAAGTCGGCTACGGCCTGGAAGGCGCTATTCCGGACGCGGTTGCCAAACGGGTGATTGCCGAGACCATCACGCCGTATTTCAAGACCGGTGACTTTGCGGGCGGTATTGATGCCGGGGTTACGCAGCTCATGGGACTGATCGAAGGCGAATCTTTGCCGGCACCTGTTAAAGAGCCGGCTGTTCAACTGGATGAAGGGGGTTTTATGTTCATCCTGTTTGGCGGCTTGATCGCAGGTTTTGTCTTGTCCGCCTTTTTGGGGCGAGTAATGGGCGGAATGCTTGCAGCTTTGGGCAGTGGCGTGTTGGTCGCGCTGTTGTTTGGATTAGGTTTTGCAGCAGTCATGATCGGGCTAATGGTTTTTTTCATCGTCGGTGTTCGTCACCGTGGAGGGAGTGGTTGGTCTAGCGGTGGCGGCGGTTTCGGTGGCGGGTATGGCAGCAGCGGAGGCTCATGGGGCGGAGGCGGTGGTGGTTTCGGCGGAGGGGGCGCATCAGGATCATGGTAAACATTAAACGTTGGTTCATTCATACCTTCATGCCTCCGTGGCGTTGGCGCGTGGCGTTTTCTGCAGCAGTGCTTAACGACATTGAAAAGGCGGTAAAGCAGTCAGAGAGTCAGCACCGCGGCGAACTTCGGTTTGCCGTTGAAAATGCACTTGCGCCCACTTGGGTGTGGCGTGGTATGTCAGCGCGTCATCGTGCGACAGAGGTGTTTTCAAATTTGCGGGTGTGGGACACTGAAGAAAACAGCGGCGTGTTAATTTATCTGTTGTTGGCTGACCGGGAAGTCCATATCGTTGCAGACCGTGGTATTGCCAGGCTTGTGCCGCAGGCTGAATGGGATATGATAGCGCAGGCCATGCAGAAAGAGTTTCGCCAGGGTGATTTCCGGCGCGGGTCGCTGGAAGGCATCGAACGTATAACTATGGTTCTGGCTAGCCATTTCCCGTCCGGCGCAAACAATCCCAATGAACTTTCCAACAAGCCGGTAATAGTTAAGAGATGAAAGCAGGTCTATGTGGTTTCTGCCGGGTGAAGGCCCGGGTTTGAATCATTCTCTAGTTTGAGTTTTAGAGGGTTTTATGAAAACTAAACAAGTTATAGTATTTGGTTTATTTGCAGTGTTACTCGGCTTAATGCCCGTTACGAAAGTCATTGCAGAGGAGTTGTTGCCCCCCCAGCAAGTTATACAAAGTGTTTCGGAACAGTTAAAGGCAAGGCTGAAGGACAAAGCGTTTACTCAGGATTTTGCACAGGTGACGCGGTTTGTTAATGGTGTTATTGATCCGCATGCTGATTTCGACAGAATTTCAGCGTTAGTCCTGGGGAAGCTTTGGAAAACAGCAACAGCTGCAGAACAGGACCGTTTCAAACGTGAATTTCAGCTGCTGCTGGTAAGGACATATTCCAGGGCGTTTGTTGAGTATCAAGACTGGTCAATACGTTTTCCGCCTTATACACTGGAAAGTGGCGCTGCAAAAACTTATGTGAAAACGGAAGTGATCCAGCCACGCAAACAGCCTGTTGAAGTGAGTTACCGGATGGCGCTGAGTAATGGGCAATGGAAAGTTTACGATATTGTCATTGAAGGAGTGAGCCTGGTTACCAACTACCGTACAACCTTCAGCCAGGATGTTAAAACCAAAGGTTCATTAAGCGCCGTTATAGATGATCTGGCTAAACGCAATGTTGAGGCGTTGGCACCCAAAAAATCCTAGTCCGGCTTTGACCTGCTGATGCTCTGCTCCAGCCAGTCGTCGATTTTACGTAAAATCTGCTCACGAAGTGCCGGCGTCGAAAAAAGCTGTTCGTGGTGGTTTTTTCCGGTTAACACCATCAGTTCGTTGTGTTCATGTTTATCGCGCGTTACGGCGGCGAAATCGGTATTTCCCCATGCGGGGGCAATGGGGTCTTGTTCGGAATAAATGAGTAGATAGGGCGTAGAAAATGCAGCCATGTTTTGTCTGAACTGAATGATTTCCTTTTCAACGCCCAGCACATAACGCAAGACACACCGGCGAATGATGTAATTATCATTGCGCTGGCGAATTCGCTCTTCTTCTGAGTCGCTCAGGTGCTCTTCCACCCAGGCCGGGCCGCTCGGCGAAAACACATTGCGCAATCCGGGCAAAGACAACAGGTCAAAAAGACCGTCTTGCAGGGGGACGGTAATCAAGGCCAGCACCTGATTGATCAGCAATAGAGGTAACGGTTCGTTGTGGGGGTTGAGGAAGTGTTCGTGGGCATGGAATGATAACCAGATAATCGGATTTTGAAACCAGCCACGCCAGCCGGGAACTTCGGTAACGGAAAAGGCCGGGCCGCTGAAAATGATGCCTTTTATTCTAGATTTTACAGTCTCATTGTCTGTTTGCAGCAGATAGGATGCGCTAACCAATGAACCGAGGCTGTGCGACAGAATAAAAACGGGTAAGGGTTTATTGGCCGAAAGTTTATCGCAGTGATTGATCAGGTGACTTAGGGCCAGATTCAGGTCATCTCGCAGGGGTTGTAAATCGCCAAGTTGCGCCTGTTCAAGATAAGCATCGCCGGCATCATAAGTCGATGCACCGGCTTCAATGCTTTTGTGCGCCTTCATAAGCACGGTATTGCTCAAGCCATGCGCAGTCATATCTATGCCGGCGACGATAAAACGGTTGGAAAAGTGTCGGGCGACATCGCCATAGCGGCCGACATGTTCATTCATGCCGTGAACAATCAGCAGACAGGCGCTGGCGGAATCCGGCAGGGCAGGCATGAGGATCTGCATATGCCGGATTGAACCTGTTTCGTCGCTATTCAGATTGTGCTCTTCGCCCCACAGCGGGTATTTTTCCTTCACAGTATGGTGGTAAGAGCAGCCGCTGCACAGCATCAGCAGTAAGATATAGAAAGGATGCGGCTTGCTGAACAGCATTACTTATCGGCGATAAGTTCCAATCAGTTCTGAATGACCAATAATGTGGCCTGCCATCGCTTTTTCAAGTTGGGCTTTATTGGGCAGATGCAGGTCCGGCAATTCAATATCCAGTGCGTAGAGTTTATGGAAATACCGGTGCCTGCCAATGGGTGGGCAGGGGCCGCCATAGCCAGTGCGTTTCCAGTCATTCTTGCCTTGTTGAGTGCCTGTAGGTAAATCACTGGCGGCAACAGCCCTTGGTAGTTCCGTGACAGTCGGTGGAATGTTGTAAAGCAGCCAGTGTACCCAGGTCATTTTGGGGTTGGCAGGATCCGGTGCATCCGGATCATCAACGATTAACACCAGACTTTTGGCGTTTTGCGGAATTCCTGACCAGCTTAACGCCGGCGAACTGTCAGTGCCATCACAAGTCAGCATTTTCGGGATTTCGCCCTGGTGGACAAAGTCAGTTGATTTTAGGGTCAGGGTCATGTTTTGTTCTCCTTCAGCCAAAACGGCTGTGATACAAAAGAAGCTGAAAACCAAAGGAACTAACCGGATAAAAGCAGGCCGATTGATTGGGTTCATAGATCACCTCATGATTGCTTGCGAAAACAGGATGGCAGCATCTCTCCTTACGTCTTGATGCTACAATAAAATCAGATTTAGATTCCAGAAGCTCAACAATAAACTTATGCCTGCCAGCTGGCAAGTGTTGAAAATGATCCAAGGCCAGAATTTTTTTCATTAAGTTCCCCAAATTAAAGCACGCTTCTTGCCCCACCCGGTTTGACGACTGGATATGGGGAGTAGAGACAACTGCTTCAGTATTCCTGTGATGATAGGACGCAACGGTATTATTCGTCATTTGCATCCTGAATTGAACGACACCGAACAACAAGCTCTACAGACTGCGGCGGGAAGCCGCCAAAAGAGCGGTTTTTTATTGATACCTGACTTGGTGGACAGTAAAGAAACCATCGCTGCATCATAGAGACGTCTTCCTTCTTCAGTCAACTCATAGAGGGATGATCGTTCGTGACGTGGATTGACATGAGTCACGATCAGCCTATCCTTTTGCGCCAGATTGAGTTGTTTCTGAGTGCCCTGTCTGGTAACCCCCATCGCGGCCGCAATTTGCGGGCAGGTAAGCGCTTGGCCAGCTAAGGCAATTGCCCCCTATCACTTGCCAGCGCGCACTGGTCAGTCCTAATGGTGCGACCAACTGATCTCCTTTCTCCAGGAAGCGAGCATTAATTCGAAAAACCCGTCAGCATGATTGTCGTCAAGACTTCACTCGGATTGGCCGCTTGAAGCGACACAACTATCTCCCTCATTCGGTGCAAAGGTTGGGCACAGCGATCTTGCTGAATAGATGCGGTCGTGCGATGGCGCTCGCCGGGTAAGCATTGAGTGCGTTGGCAAATTCCGGGTGCGTGAAGGCGGCTCGAAAATGCTCCACCGATTCCCATACGGCGTAATTCAGGAACAGACAACTACCGGCGATACCGCGATGCAGTTGCGTCGAGATATAGCCAGGTTGCTTCTTCATCCAATTTGCATCGTTTTCCCATGCCTTTAGTAACGCATCGACGTCGCTTGGATCGACCGTGAATAGGTTGATCAGAGTAACGGGGGAAACAGATTCGTTAAGCTGTGCGCTGATTGGAATACGTTGGTCGAGTGGTTCTATGGCAGCCATGCGCTTCTCCTTGGTTCGTATGTGTTACAGAAAATAGCAGTCTACTAATGGCAAGGGTAGGCCGCAGTATTGACAAGCAATTTGCATAAATGGAAATTGCTTGTCAATACTCTCGCCGGAGAAAAGGCGAAGACATCGCTGAGAGGCTGCTGTTGTACTCCTCGCCACTAGGCTGCGAGCACATCGGTTATTTCGAAAACACCACGGCTCTGCCCGAAAAGGTTCCCTTTGAGTGGTATGCAGGTAAGGATGGCTCGCCGGTGCTACTTTTATGGCTGGATGAAACCGCTTTTTTTATGAACCTCTGCATAGGGCTCATGTACTCCTCGTCGGGCTTCTTCAGGAAGAAGAAAAAAGGTGGCAAGTCATATTACAACTGGTTTTCCCAAACTGAATTTCAAGTTCATCGGCCCGCAGGTTCGCGACTAATCTGCAAGCTATGGTGGATGAACCTGAAGCGGCTTCAACTGAGATAGGGGGCTGATCCATTTCAGCAAGCCTAACCGGTTCAGAGCGGCGACAAGAAAAAACGATTTGATCGAGTACCTGAAAAGTCATCCTTTCGAGTTCTATGACGCCTCAGCTTCAGGTGACTGGCCGGGCTTGATATTTTCCTGTTGAGCGGAAGCCTTACTCTGG
>JAQTLI010000207.1 GCA_028714995.1 Methylobacter sp.
GAAAAAAGACGAAACAGCGAGGAGATAGTAATTACAACCAAGACTTATATTATGCCAAGTCTTTTTTCAGAAGTTTAGATATCGCACCAACTTCTGTATTAACAACACCTAATACACCTAAAGCTGCCCATCCGAAGAATACGAAGCCGTAGTGTAAAGGAGCAACAAACAATTCTTCCATGAACCAGAAAGTGTGACCCCATTCGTTCAAACCAACATTTGGCAGAATCATGAAAGGTCCAATTACTGATACCATGTACTGCATTGACAAACCTTGTTGGTAAGTTGGCAGTCTTGTTTTTGCATACAGGAATGAAGCAACACCAGTAATGATGTAGATTGGATAGCTCAAATAGAATTCGATGATGTGACTTGGTGTAAAGTCAGTATCACGAACGATAGTTTGATGCCATGTTCCATCTTGCTCTGTAAAATAGCTAGCACCGTAATAGATAGCGATAGCATACATTACCAACCAAGTCCAATGAGTCATATGTCTTCTTAACTCTTCTCTTGGTGTAATTGACATAACTTTACGGTCACGGCTTTTCCAGATGTAACCCCACAAAATAGATGCAGTTACAATTTCAAGAACCATTTCGATGTAAAGAAAGTTCATCCAATATGTTTCGAACTCAGGTGCAAATGAATCTAAGCCAGCTGACCAGCCATAGATACCTTCATACCAACGAACCCAGCCGTAGAACACTACATATAATGCAGCGCCTGCGAACATATTTCTTTTATTTAACAGCGGTGCTTCCGCAGCATCAGTTTTCACTGATTCAGTTGTAGCTGCCATTTCTACCTCCTAAAAATTATAAAATCCCCAGTCTATTAAGACCAGGAGTCTTTAAGTTACAACTCCATTTTCCCACCCGATTCTTAACAAAACCAAGAATCCAGTGCCACCAATTCAATTTGATGAGCTATCAGTCTACCAGTTCAATCAACCTTGTCAAGTCAAAAAACTCAACAATTACAATTCAATTTTGCCGCCACCTTATTATTAAATTTCCCTACTTTTAACACATTGACTTCTGTTAGAATTTCACCTATTCCTTTCAACCGGTTTTTTCCCTAACTTAATCAATTTATCATGAAGAAGTATCCCCTTATTGCCCTTATCGTCGGCTTAGTCGCTTTATTTTTATTTCAGCAAGAAGTAATCATGCCTGCAGTTAAAAAAGTTATTCAATCGGATTTATTTCTTGTTGACAGCAAAGATAAGGGCGACATGGCCTCCATCTCTACACCTTTAACAGAGTTGGCTTACGCACACTGCAACACCTATATTAAATCCATACTTGATCCCGATGTATCCATTAGCTTCCCTGCAAAGCCGCTTAACGCATGGAGCATTGGAAACTACCAATATGTTATTAACGCTGAAATCGACATAACCAGTGCCACTGCAAGCACAAGCACTAAAAAATATGTTTGCCGAATCAATTATAAGAATGGTGATAATGAAGAAGGCTCTCTTGACTTTGCCAACTGGTCTGTTGAGGGATTAACTGGTTTAGAAGCTATTAATTAATCAATTGCTTGCGCGCACAGCTATTCCTCCCACGCTGGTTTATTTGCATTACGCACAATTTCAAACTCCCAATAGCTAAAAAGCAAAAAGCCGATGCAACAATGTTGCATCGGCTTTTTGCTTATAATAAATATACAAATTAGGCGCTTTTTCAAACAAAGCCTGCCTCATCGAACTTGCATCGCAACCAAACAGCACCAGACCCTTTGCTTACGACGTAAGCTAACTAAGATAGCTTATATCTGTACCGCTCGTCCAACCGACCCCTCTGAATAATCTTTTACTGCCATTGCATCTTTTGACGCAAGCAACTCTTATCAGACGAAACTTTGATTATCAGTCAAAACAAAAACCGCAAAAAACTTATTTGCCGTATTTTTTACGGAATTTATCAACGCGACCCGCTGTATCAACAACGCGCTGCTTTCCTGTATAAAAAGGATGGCATGCAGAACAAACCTCAACCTGCAAATCCTTACCTATTACAGAACCTGTCTCAAATTTATTGCCGCAACCACAAGTCACAGTAATTTGCTTATATTCTGGATGAATTTCTGGTTTCATATCACTTTCACATTACCCACAAACGGGCTACATACGTATTAAAGAACCCCGTATAATACGTATTTCATATAAAATTCGCAACTCAATTTATATTTATTTATGCGCATTATTACTTTAAATGCAAATGGCATCCGCGCCGCAGAACGCAAAGGTTTCTTTGTCTGGATGCAACTGCAGGATGCTGACATTATCTGCATACAGGAAACCAAGGCTCAGCTACACCAGCTTAATTCCGACCCCTTTTGCCCCAAGAACTATCACTGTTTTTATCATGATGCTGACAGAAAAGGCTATAGCGGGGTTGCTTTATATTGCCGAAAACATCCAGATAAAATTATTAGCGGAATAGGCTGGAAAGATGTTGATTCAGAAGGTCGATTCATTGAAGCTCAATTCGGAACCTTAAGCGTCATCTCGCTTTACTTGCCTTCTGGTACATCAGGGGAAGACCGTCAAGCTTTCAAGTATAAATTTATGGATCGCTTCACACCCTATTTACAGGAATGCTCACAAGACGGCCGAGACTATATAATCTGCGGCGACTGGAACATTGCTCACAAAGAAATCGACTTGAAAAACTGGCGTGGGAATCAAAAAAACTCGGGTTTTTTACCGCAAGAAAGGGCATGGCTGGATCGATTATTTGCTGATGGCCATTGGCTTGATGCATTCAGGCTTTTTAATCAGGAAGCTGAACAATACACCTGGTGGTCAAACAGGGGCCAATCCTGGGTAAAAAACGTCGGTTGGCGAATCGACTACCAAATAATCAGCCCTGCCCTTAAAGATAAGGTTACTGCGGCATCCATATATAAGGATGAGCGCTTTTCCGATCATGCTCCACTTATTATGGATTATGACTATACGTTTTAGATGTGCTTTGATAGTGCATCAACAAAAATACCAGTACTATTGCTGGCAAGCCTACTGTTGATGCATAAATAAAAAAAACTGCGTAGCCATAACTATCCACAACCATCCCTGAAAAGCCCCCCAGTAATTGGGCGGGCAACGTCATCAAGGAACTGAACAGCGCATATTGCGTAGCAGTATAGGCGGTACTGGTTAAGCTGGAAAGGTAAGCAATAAAAACTGATGTTGCTATACCTCCACTTAAGTTATCAGCGCTTACTACACCAGCTAACAACAACAAACTCGGCTCACTCACCGCCAAAACGGCAAACAACAGATTGGTAGCAGCTACCATAACCGCGCCCAACAACAAAGGACGCATAATCCCATACCTAACAACCAGCACCCCACCCAAACCAGCGCCAGCTATAGTCATAAAAAAACCAAAAATCTTGGTGACCTCTGCAATCTCTTTTTTACTAAAGCCTAAATCAAGATAAAACGGATTTGCCATAACTCCCATGGTGATATCGCTCATTTTATAGACCGCGATAAGCATCAGGATCAACAAGCCAATCTTGCCGTTACGGTAAAAGAATTCCACGAAGGGACTCAATACCGCATTCGAAAAATTTGTCAGCAAACGCCGCAAGATGCCCTGATGTTTTGCCCCACCGCTCTTCTCCAACTGCGCGCCACTGACGCCACTGACATGCGCATGCTCAGGCTCCTTAAGACAAAGCGTTGTCACTAGCCCTAAAAGCATAGCGGCTGCCATTACAAAGTAAGCCAGACTCCAACTGGAATAATCCGCAATATAAAAAGCGCCCGCCCCTGCCGCCAACAGGGCAATTCTATATCCCAGTACATAAGTTGCCGCCATAGCCCCTTGATACTCGGGATCAACCGATTCAATGCGATAAGCATCAATAACTACATCCTGTGTAGCCGAACAAAATGCTACCCATACAGCAAACAGTGCAATCTGCTGTATTTGGGTATGCGAGTCCGAGCTTCCCATGCCAACCAAGCCAGCCGCAATTCCCAGTTGTGCAAGCAGCATCCAGCTGCGTCTTTTACCCAATAATCCAGTCAAGAAAGGCAGCGGCAACCTGTCAATGACAGGAGCCCAAAAAATTTTTATTGAATAGGTAACGCCGACCCAACTAAAGAAACCTATAACAGATCTTTCCACACCCTCATCCCGTAACCAGGCCGATAATGTAGAAAAAACCAATAAGAAAGGAAGTCCCGCGGAAAAACCAAGAAATATCATGCTCCGCACACGCGGCTGAACATAAATTGAAAAGGCCGATCGCCAGCTTTTTTTAGCAGCCATCGACCTTACCAAACAAACGCGACTGAACGAATGCAGAAGATAAAGGAACATAGGAGCAGTTGCCGAACGCCGCACAGAGAGTGCGGCGCATACTTAATATATCAACCATTAATAAGATAATGGGTAACGATACTCGCTGCATAACCGGCAGCAATTGCAGGCGTCCATTTCAAGTGGCTGAAAAATGTGTACTTATGGTTGGACTGTCCCATTAATGCCACCCCAGCTGCTGAACCTACTGACAACAATGAACCGCCGACACCGGCAGTTAACGTCACCAATAACCACTGATACAAGTCCATATCCAGGTTCATATTCAACACCGCAAACATAACAGGAATGTTATCAACAATCGCCGAAATCACACCCACTAAAATGTTAGCCGTAGTCGCGCCTAATCCGTCGTACATTGCGCCGGAAAGCAGTTCAAGATAACCGATATAACCTAATCCACCGACCGCAAATACCACGCCGAAGAAAAACAACAAGGTATCCCATTCCGCGTGACGCACTTTGTCGAAAATATCAAATTTACCATCACCTTCAATGGAATAGACCGTTTTTAGACGATAGCCATAAAGCATCAGCACAGAAAGACCAACCATCATGCCCATAAATGGCGGCAAATGCAGGACTTGTTTAAAACTTACTGCAGCTGCAATTGTCAAAAGAAACATGACGCAAATTTGAATTGCACCCGGCTTTAACTGAACTGCAGCCTCACTCGCTGCCTTAGGCTGCTCATTCGGAACAGCAAAATACATCACTGCCGCGGGTACTGCATAATTTACAGCTGAAGGAATAAACAGCTTAAAGAAATCAAAGAATTCTGCGTATTCAGCCTGCCAAACCATTAATGTTGTGATGTCGCCAAAAGGGCAAAACGCACCGCCTGCATTCGCAGCAATCACTAAGTTAACAAAACCAATACTGACAAATTTCTCATTGTCCGCACCTACCGCCATAACAACCGCGCCGACCAGTAAAGCCGCCGTCAGGTTATCAGCTACTGAGGACAAGAAGAAAGTAATGATGCCGGTAATCACAAACAATTGACGATAGCCGAACTGCTTCCTTACCAACCATGATCTCAACGCTTCAAACACATTACGCTCAGCCATTGAGTTGATGTAAGTCATGGCAACCAGCAAGAACAACATCAGTTCTGCATATTCTTTTAAATTATATTCAAAAGCTTCATGCATTTCTTCAGTTGTAACGCCTGCCTGAGTAGCCAGGATCGCGGCGTGAGCCCAAATAATACCTGCTGCGAGAATGACCGGCTTGGACTTACTCAGATGAGTAAACTCTTCAGCCATTACAAAACCATAGGCAATAATAAAAACCAGAACTGTATAAATACCCCGCTCCGTTCCCGTCAAACCAAGGCTTTCAAAACCACCCGCCATTGCCACATCAGGCAATAACAAAGCAGATAACAAGACGAATAAAAACCGTACCAAAATAACCCCCTTCCTTA
>JAQTLI010000208.1 GCA_028714995.1 Methylobacter sp.
GGCCTACGATGACAGTGAATCGTGATCTTGTTAAGAATCCGCTTTCTGGCGGCTGTGGGGAAGGTTATGACCTTGCCATCGAGCCGTCTGATGCTGATATCGATGCTTATCTGCCTATTCCTAAAGCAGAATATCCTTTGGGCGCACCTGTTAACTTCGTTCACTAGACAAAAGCAAACGCATTCAATGAGTGTATAATTAATCAATAGATTGTTTATATTTCGACAGCGTTATGTGTCGAAACTTGCAATAGGGGGGGGTCGGCATTTCTCGTTTAGCTGTAAGAAGGATGTAGTGATAATGAGATTTGGTTTTTATCATGATTCAACCAGGCCTGTCTTAAAGGCAGTAAAAAGTGGTCGACCATAGAGATATAGGCATGAGCAGATGCAAATTCTGGACAGTCTGTTTGTTATCGTTGATGCCGACGATAGTCTCGGCAGGCGAAGAAGCGGTTCGGGTCATCCTGACTCAGGATGCTGGGGCGGAATTGCAACTGGAGGCACAGCAACTGCCTTTGCCACAGATACTTAAAAAAATTACCGAGGCAACCGGTGTGCCGATACATTATTCGGTGTTGCCCAAGGAATTGGTTACAGCGACTTGTGTAGGGACAACGGTAAAACAGGTGCTGGAATGTCTGTTTAATAAAAAAGCAGATCTGATTTTTCGATATGCAAAGAATGCGTCAAAAAATGTTTCAATAAAGCGCCCCGCAGAGGTCTGGGTGATGGGAACAAATTTTGGAGCAGAAGAAACGTGCACAACTGCTGGAATGCAGGCACGGAATCCAGTCGCAGGTACGCAGGAGCAAGCTGGCGACGCGAAAGGGGTTGATAAGTTGCTGGAACAGGTTAAAACCCAAGACCCTGAGCAACGCGCCGATGCTGTTGCACTTTTGGCGGCAGAAGGGAAAACGGATGACGCAAATGTTAACAGCGCATTAGTGTCGGCACTGTCGGATAAAAACGCCGACGTTAGGGCGCAGGCGGTTTCCGGTTTGGCAAGGCGTGAAAGCGGCGACGCTTCAGTCGCATTACAGAATGCAATGCAGGATGGCAATGCGTCGGTGCGCTTGATGGCTGTAAGCAATGCAGGCGATAATACCGCGTTATTGCAACAGGCGCTTAGTGATAGCGATGAGACGGTACGTGCTTTTGCGGCAACAAAATTGGAAAGGCTTTCTGGCGACGGTAAAGCTCAGTGACTTGGAAAGCGTTAACAGATAGACAATAAAATTTTAATTTCGCTAGTTCATGCTGATAATCAGTACAGACCTTATCAGCACTGTTTAGTATTTTTACCGCCGGTTTGCCGGCATATGAGGATTACATGAAACGTATAATAGTTAAAAAAGCCTTTGTAGCGGCATCAGTGTTAAGCGTACTGGGATATGTTGGCAGTGCATCGGCTCACGAACAACTCGGAGCGCTGGGAGCAGGAGCGAAAAAAACTGATTATTATCAGGTGAGCTGTTTTAATGACGGTTCGGGAGATGCTGATCACCTTGCTGTACTAATAACGGATCTGGCCCCGGTGGCAAGCCCGCTGGTTAGTGTTCAAGTTATTAAAGGTCAGGTGGCGAAAAATACTACGGACCCGGTTGACGGGGATGCGACTTCTAGTCCGGAAATGAAAGTCATCGGCGGCAATGGAGCCTATCAAGTGATAGTCGATAAAACGGGAGCAGACGCAGAGAATTACTCATTAGATTACCATTGTGAGAACAGTAACGGTGATCACACAGGTACCAGTATTGTTCAGATTCAAGACAAGTAATTTCGCGTCAGCAATGGACCGTCCCCCCAGGAATGCAACGTTTACATCTTTACGGGGTACGGCCTGTTTTTAACCGGTTGCGCTAAAAATAATAATAAAAAATGAATCAACGCATAATAATTTTGCTGTGTGCGGCACTGGCCCTGGGCTCTGTTGGAACATTAACAGCAGCGGAAAAGGGTGACGCAATACCGGACTGCACAGTAGCCTCTACAGGCGAGGCTACAAACTTTAACCTGAAGCAATTTCAAGGCAAAGTGCTTTATATCGATTTCTGGGCTTCCTGGTGTAGCCATTGTGCCCAATCGTTTCCATTTTTGAATACTCTCAATCATGAATTCAAAGATCGTGGACTGCAGGTTATAGCCATCAATTTAGATGAAAACCTTGCTGATGCCCAGGATTTTCTTGCCAAATATCCACCCAATTTTATGGTAGCAGTTGATGCCAAGCAACAATGTGCGACGGACTTCGGCGTAAAAGCGATGCCATCCTCTTATCTGGTAGACCGAAAAGGCCATATTCGCCATATCCATATCGGATTCAGGGCCGGGGAAGCGGAAGAGCTGAAAGCGCTGGTTGAACAGTTGCTGGCCGAGCACTAGCCGTACGATGCCGAATGAAGAAAATTGACCCCAAGACCGCTGCGCTGCTTATTGGTTTGAGTGTCTGCGCGTCGGCTTGTTCACCTGTGGCGGCGTGGCAACGCGGTACCCTCGCCAAATCGTCCATGGCTCTGGAACCGAATCCTATGCAGGGGGCAGTGCGGGAACACACCTATGGCAGTCGCGAAGCGGCTTCCGGCAGTAGTTCTGCCAGCGGAGGCGGTTGTGGTTGTTACTAAATTAAAACGACATCATCCTTTATCTGTGCGATCGGCTTGCCGGTACCTTGTCCGGCATTTATCAACACGCGCTTCCAAACCCAAACCCGCCGTATCTTCCAGTTCATCGTTGCAGGCACTGACTGTAGCTGCCCTGGCTTTGCCGGGCTTAGTGCTGCCGGCAGCTTACGCAGCAGAAGAGGATGAAGTCAATTTTCAGTATGGCCATTACCAGGAAGGCAAGCGCAATCTTTACAATGTCCCAAATGACAAAAATCCTATTGAGGTAGACAGCCTGTTCGGCAGGGCAAAGGTCAGTCTGTCGGATCGAATCAAGTTCGCTTTCAATTACACACAGGATACCTGGTCAGGCGCTACGCCGATTACGACGGCGCCGCTGGTTTTTGGTGGCAATCGTGCCTACAAGGCAGATACCCCTTCCGGCACAATTATTGCCGGCGCATCGCCTTATCTCAATGGCCAGATACTGTTAAATAAAAATTTCATCCCACTCGGGAAAGATGCAAACGGTAATGTGACGGGTGAAAACACGCAGCTGGTGCATACCCTTTCTACCGCATCACCTGAAACACGTAAACAGGGTGATTTCAAGTTAGGCTACGAGTGGGATGAAGCGGCACTGGATATAGGCGGCGGTATTTCAGTTGAAAACGACTATGAATCCCGATTCGGCAATATCAATGGGCGTTGGGATTTCAACCAGAAACTGACCAGCCTGAATCTGGGCTTAAGTTACACCAACAGCTCCACATCAGCGACACTCGACCATGATGCACAACCATACATTAACACGACGGCTTTTTCAGACCAGATTGAACTGAGCGGCCTCTTAAAAATCTTGCACGGCAAACGCGAGGATTGGGCGACCTCTTTGGGCTTGACGCAAATTCTGAACAAGGATGCGCTGGTCGAGGCCAGCATCGGTTATACCCGCAGTACCGGCTATATGGCAAATCCCTACAAGGCGATGACGATCGTGTTTGTCGATCCAGACCAGCATACCGAAACCTTGGTAGGCAACGTGCAGGCGTTCCTTGAGCAGCGGCCTGATCAGCGCAACCAGCTGAACATAGGCAGCCGATATATCCAGCATATCGGCATGCTGGATGCGGCTCTGCATCTGGATTACCGTTTTTTTCATGATGACTGGGGCATTAATGCCCATACCTTTGAGGCTGATTGGGTACAGCCTGTGGGCACTACCTGGACTGTCACGCCCAGGGTTCGCTATTATTCGCAGGATGCCGCCGACTTTTACTCCCCCTATCTTATTTCCAATCAAGCGTTTTTAAAGCCCATATTTGACCTCGCTACGGATACTTTTTCTTTGGTTAATTTTGACCCCAAAAAATTGCCGGCCAATTTTTCCAGCGACCAGCGCTTGTCCGCTTTCGGCGCTTTAAGCGGCGGGGTAACGGTAAACAAGCAATTCTCCAAGGCGGTGAGCCTTGAAGCAGGTTTTGAGTATTACACTCATGCGGGCTCATTAAAAATAGGCGGCGGGGGCGAAGGCAGTTACAGCGATTTCAATTATTATCAAGCCAACGCCGCATTGAAGGTCAGTTTATCGGCACTGGATAGTGGCGGACATGGCGGTCATTCCGGTCATGTCGACCACAGCCATCACAGCAGCCATGGGCCTGCCGGTGTCATGTTTGATCACATGCTGAGCAAAACCAATGACATGATGGTGGGTTACCGCTTTATGTATAGCCATGAGTCGGGCGATATACTGCACGGTTCGAATGCAGCCAGCGATAAGGATATCGTCAATAATGGCTGCGGCAGTGTCCGCTGCCGATTAACGCCGACTTTTATGAATATGAGCATGCACATGCTGGACATCATGTATGCACCGACGGATTGGTTAAATCTGATGCTGATGCCGCAATTCGTGGATATGGAGATGAATTTGAGGACACTTGACGGCGCGCCGCCGGTCGAACCGGGTGGGCATATCCATACCGGTACCGGGCATGCGACAGGCGGTGTCGGCGATACCGGCATGTACGCATTGGTCAAGTTGTTCGATATGCCTATGCACCATGTTCATTTGAGTCTGGGTGTCAGCGCACCGACGGGGGATGTGAGTATTAAACTCAGGCGTACGCATAAGCAAGACGAAGGCTTTATTCATTACGGCATGCAGCTGGGCAGCGGCACCTGGGATTTTAAACCCAGTCTGACGTATACAGGCAAGCTCGATGACTGGTCGTGGGGCGCTCAACTCAGTGGTACTAAACGCCTTGAAGATAAAAATGAATCAGGTTATGCCTTGGGCGATATATTTCAGTCCACTGCCTGGGGCGGCTATAGCCTGACCCGCTGGCTCTCGGCGTCAATACGCGGAGTTTATACGGTACAGGGCGCTGTCAACGGTCAGTTCAATCCTACTCCAGGGGTCGTTAACGGCAAGTTAGTAGATAATGTCAATTCCAAATCAGGCACTATGGACTTCCCGCCCAATCATGGCGGACGCTACTGGGACATCGGTTTTGGTCTTAATGCGGTCGTGACCGGCGGAGCGCTGGCCGGTAACAGTTTCGGCTTTGAATGGTTGCAGCCGGTAAGTACCGATGTTAACGGGTATCAGCTGGATCGTGTAGGCGCGCTGTCAGCAACCTGGAGCTTAGCGTTTTAAGAGTTGGCAAGATTGCACGTCGCGTACCTTTTGAGCGCCTTATGATTTTAACGCCGATGCGGCGCAGATAAAGCATGAAATTTTTCCATTATGAATTCAATGCGATGGGTACGCCGTGCGATATCCAGCTATTTGCCAAAACTGCTACGCGGGCGAAACAGGTTGCAGAGCTTGCAATTGCGGATGTCAGACGACTGGAAATGCGTTATTCCCGCTATCGTGGCGACAGCTTTTTGTCCAAGATTAATCGTGTCGCGGCTACAGGCGGAAGCATCTCTGTAGATCCCGAGACGGCCGGGCTGCTGAATTATGCCGCAACCTGCTATCAGCAAAGCGATGGCTTGTTTGATATTACGTCAGGCATTTTACGCCGGGTATGGCGTTTTGATCTGAACTGTTTACCGGATGATGAACATATCCAGGCGCTGCTGGCTAAAATCGGCTGGCATAAGCTTCGCTGGAATCCCCCCATCCTTGAATTTCTGATTCCTGGTA
>JAQTLI010000209.1 GCA_028714995.1 Methylobacter sp.
ACAGGAATTTTGAAGGCGGGCAAGGTTATGGCGGCCGCACGCATTTGGTTAGTCCGGCAATGGCGGCAGCGGCAGCTATTGCCGGTCATTTTGTCGATGTCAGTTCATCAGCCTGGGAGGAACAGTAACAATGAGAGCATTTACAAAAATTACTGCGCTGGTCGCTCCTTTGGACAGAGCCAATGTTGATACCGATGCGATTATCCCAAAACAGTTTTTAAAGTCGATACGTCGCGCCGGTTTCGGCCCGTATTTGTTCGACGAGTGGCGTTACCTGGATCATGGCGAGCCGGATATGGATTGCACCAACCGTCCAATCAATAAAGACTTTGTACTGAACAAGCCGGAATACAAGGGCGCAGAAATCCTGTTAACCCGGGAGAATTTCGGTTGCGGCTCGTCGCGCGAGCATGCGCCGTGGGCGCTGGAAGATTTCGGTTTCAGGGCCATTATCGCGCCGAGTTTTGCCGATATTTTTTATAACAACTGTTTTAAAAACGGCTTATTGCCGATTGCTTTGCCCGCTGATGTTGTCGATAGCCTGTTTAAAGAGTTGGTCACGGGTTATCAATTAACCATCGATTTGGAAACGCAAAAAATAACCACGCCAAGCGGCAGGGAAATCGGTTTTGATGTTGATGAAACACGTAAATATCGCTTGCTAAACGGTCTGGATGATATCGCTTTGACGCTGCAACACGCCGATAAAATTAAAGCTTACGAGGCTGAGCGCGCAAAAAGAGCGCCCTGGCTGTTTGCAGACTGATTGTATAATACGAAGAATGGAAAGGTTTTAAAGTTAATGACAAAGAAAATTGCAGTTTTACCGGGTGACGGTATAGGTCCGGAAATCGTTGCGGAAGCGGTTAAGGTTCTGGAATGCCTGAATTCAGAAATGAATCTGGGTCTGGTTTTTGAAAACGGCTTGATTGGCGGGGCGGCTTATGATGTGTATGGCACACCATTCCCTCAGCAAACCATCGATCTGGTAAAGCAGGCTGATGCCATCTTGTTGGGCGCAGTCGGCGGCTACAAGTGGGAATCACTGGATATTTCAGTACGTCCTGAAAAGGGTTTGTTAGGCTTGCGCTCAACGTTGCAATTGTTCTCCAATCTGCGTCCGGCGATCTTGTATCCGCAATTAGCGGGTGCTTCGTCCTTAAAGCCTGAAATTGTTTCTGGCCTGGATATCATGATTGTGCGTGAATTGACCGGCGGCATTTATTTTGGTCAGCCGCGCGGCATAAGAACGCTGGAAAATGGCGAAAGACAAGGCTACAACACACTGGTCTACAGTGAATCGGAAATACGCAGGATTGCGCATTCCGCTTTTCAGATTGCCCAAAAAAGAAACCGCCGCCTGTGTTCAGTCGATAAGGCGAACGTCCTTGAATGTACCGAACTATGGCGCGAAGTGGTTACTGAAGTCGGCAAACAGTATCCGGATGTTGAACTCAGTCACATGTATGTAGATAACGCTTCCATGCAGTTGGTGCGTGCCCCTAAACAGTTCGATGTGATTGTTACCACCAATATGTTTGGCGATATTCTGTCTGATACGGCGGCCATGTTGACAGGCTCTATCGGCATGCTGCCATCTGCATCCCTGGATGCCGACGGTAAAGGCATGTATGAGCCTATTCATGGTTCGGCGCCTGATATTGCAGGAAAAGGCATCGCCAATCCGCTGGCGACCATCTTGTCGGCGGCGATGATGTTACGTTACACCTTTAACCAGGTCGAGGCCGCTGACCGTATCGAAAAAGCGGTTAATGATGCTTTGAATGCCAATGTCCGTACCGCTGATATTTATTCCGACGGTATGCAAAAAGTCAGCACATCGCAAATGGGTGATGCAGTCGTTTCAGCTTTAAAGAAGGGTGCTTAATATGACTAAGCTATATAACGTTGCCGTTGTCGGTGCTACGGGGGCGGTTGGTCAGGCGATGCTGTCAATTCTGGAAGAACGGAATTTTCCGGTAGGCGAGGTTTATGCCTTGGCCAGCAGTAATTCAGTGGGCAAAAGAATTCCCTTTAAAGACCGGACTTTAAAAGTTGGGGACTTGGCTACTTTTGATTTTTCCAAAGTACAAATCGGCCTGTTTTCCGCCGGGGGTTCGGTTTCTGCCGAATACGCGCCAAAAGCTGCGGCTGCGGGTTGTATCGTTATCGATAACACCTCGCACTTTCGTTATGACGATGATATTCCCTTGGTGGTGCCTGAGGTTAATCCTGAAAAAATCGCTGACTATAAAAACCGGGGCATTATAGCCAATCCAAATTGTTCAACGATTCAGATGCTGGTGGCATTAAAGCCGATTTATGACGCCGTCGGCATAGACAGAATCAATGTATGTACATATCAGGCTGTCTCCGGCACCGGTAAAAAAGGCATTGAGGAGGTCGTCAAGCAAACGTCCAGATTGCTGAATGGTCAGCCGATTGAAACAAACGTATACCCAAAACAGATTGCTTTTAATGTGTTGCCGCAGATTGACGTATTCATGGATAACGGTTATACCAAAGAAGAAATGAAGATGGTCTGGGAAACCCAAAAAATTCTGGGTGATGATAGCGTTAGGGTTAATGCAACGGCAGTACGGGTACCGGTTTTTTATGGTCACTCCGAAGCCGTGCATATTGAAACCCGTAAAAAAATAGATGCGGATACAGTAAGAGCTTTGCTTGGAAAAGCGCCCGGCGTGACTGTTATGGATGAACGCAAGGACGGCGGTTATCCTACAGCGGTGACTGAGTCATCGGGTAATGATGATGTATTTGTAGGGCGCATTAGAGAAGATATATCCCATCCTCAAGGAATTGATATGTGGGTGGTTGGCGATAATGTTCGGAAAGGCGCCGCATTAAATAGCGTGCAAATAGCAGAGGTACTGGTAAAAAATTACATCTAGTCTAAGCTTAACTTCATAATTGACTGTACTCGGTAAGAGACTGTAGTAACCATTGTGAAGGAGAGCTGTGTGCGTAATTTAACTAAAACTATAGCGGTTGTATCGTTACTGGCACCGGCTAGTGGCCATCCGCTAGGAATTGGCGATATTAAGTTGCATTCGGCTCTTAATCAAAATCTGGATGCTGATATTTCATTGGTTGTGTCGGCAGATGAGAACGCATCGGACATCAAAGTAAGCTTGGCGCCACTTGATAAGTTTGATGAAGCGGGCGTGCCGTGGACATCTTTTCTGTCGAAAATCAAATTTGAACCTGTAGTCAGACCCAATGGTTCGGTTGTCGTTAAGCTCAGTTCAAAAGAAGCGGTGAAGGAGCCTTTTTTGGATTTCCTGCTCGAGGTGAGTTGGCCTAAAGGTAGCTTGTACCGCGAGTTTACTGTGTTGGTAGATCCTCCGTCAGTCTATAAAGAGGCAACCATTCCTGTTTCAACCAGCGCTGAAAGAGATGAACCAGCACCGGCTTTTGCACCGCAACAGCCGGTGCAAACAAGTGAACAAAACGGTGTTGATAGCTCTGGTGAATATGGACCTACAAGTAGAACCGATACGCTTTGGAGTATTTCTGAGCGCGCAAGCAGAGGGAGCAATGTTTCTGCAAAACAAATGATGATTGCGATTTATGAGGCAAATCCTCATGCGTTCTACGAAAAAAATATGTATGCATTGACGGCTGGGAAGACGCTAAAGATTCCTGAAAGAGAAGTTATTCTAAAATTATCGCGGAATCAGGCGACCGCTGAATTTAATCGGCAAACAAAAGCCTGGAAAAATCGCTCGGCTCCAGCAACTGAAACAACAGTCGTTAAGACTGATGCTGTTGATAATCAGTTAACTCTGGTTGCCCCGACAAAAGCGCCAGTTGCCGCCGATAATGTTGTTGTGGCGCCGGGAAAAGAGCAGGTAACAGCTGAAAATATAGCAGATAATGCGTCGCAAAAAACTCCAGAGGCAGTTGATACCGAGGGCGAAAGTGAAGATTCTGCAAGTGGTACGGTGTCTGCAGATGCTACTTTGCAAAGCAAAGTAGCTGCTTTGGAAAAGCAGATGGCTATGATGCAAGATTTGATTGCTTTAAAAGATCAGCAACTTGCAGCTTTGCAGAATCAAGTGCGACCTGTTCCTGCTGCTCAGGAACAGGTCGCGCAGGCGGCTCCAGTCGAAGTTGCGGTGGATAGCTCTGTGGACCAGTCAAAATCCGCCCCCCAGCCAATTAGAAAACCGGAAGCTCAGTCAGCAATTCAATTGGAGCCTGAAGCAAGTGATTCATCGAGTTCGTATTATCTGGTTGTGGGTGGTGTTGGGTCTGGAGTTTTAGCCCTGCTTGGTTGGCTTTGGTGGTGGAAACGTAAAGTTGATGAGGTCGTTAATACAGAGAGTATGTTCGCCTCTTCCATTATGATCAAAATGCCTGAAACCGATGAGAATCCTTCGGCACCGATTGCCGAGAATAATGCGGTTTATGATGTGGGTACAGTTGGTGAAAGCTCTTTCCTAATTGAATTTACACCAAGTGACTTTGATTCATTTGAAACAGATCATAATGAAATCGATCCGATATCCGAAGCTGATGTTTATTTGGCTTATGGCCGTTACCAGCAGGCCGAGGAGTTGATAAGGCAGGCGATTAAAGATCATCCGGATCGTAATGAATGTAAATTGAAGTTGTTAGAGATTTTTTACGCTAACGAAAATAAAGAATCTTTTGAAGACTATGCCAATGAATTAGCAGAGGCGGGTAAAAAAGAAAGCGCTGAGTTTTGGGAAAAAGTTACTGAAATGGGGCGTGAAATTTGCCCTGATTCAAAATTATTTTCTTCTGGAGGTGATCTTTTTGCCGAAATCAATCATGCAGTTGTTGGAAATGTAATTGCAGACAATACATCTGGTGATGAGGCGATTAGTTTTGAAGCAGCTTCTTTTGGTGAGGAATTAAGTGGTTTCTTTGCTAAAGAAACGACTGAAGTAAAGGATAGTGTATTGGATTTTGATTTAACTTCATTTGGAGATGAAGATGACTCTATTATCGATGAACAACAGAATAATGAAGATATAGATTTCGATTTGAGTTCTTTTTCAACGGATATTAAGGGCGCAGACGAATTCGATAAAAGTATCACGTCATTAGAGACACAAGTAGACGACAATAAAAAAGAAGAGCAGGGATTTGAGTCGTATGAGTTCGACTTTGACTTTGACTCAAATAAGGCTGAGGCAACAGAAATTGGCGGGTTTGATTTAAGTGCGGTAAAGGATGCGGGTGAAAGCCATCAATATATTGATTTTTCAACTGCTAAGTCATTAGATCTGAACGACAATTCCTTGATTGGCGACTTTGATTTTGATTTGGGTTTGGATATGTTCGCAGCTGGATCAAGCGAGCAGGGGTTTAATCAACATGAGGGGTTTGCTGTTTCCGATCTTACTGATATGGATGAGTTGGAAACTAAATTAGATTTGGCAAAAGCTTATATTGATATGGGTGATGTGGCTGCAGCTAAGGATATTGCCAAGGAAGTGCTTGAGAAAGGTGCGGCAGAGCAAAAAAAGATAGCTTTATCGTTACTTGATGAATTGAGCTGAAGCATATCCCTTATAATCCGGATCAATAAAAAAGCCCTTGATGGGCTTTTTTATTGATCCGGATTATTGCTGAGAATTGTCAGTATGGCTTTTTGATGTCCTGTAAGGTTTAACGCGCAATGTTGCAACATAAGAAAATGCCGGTTAATTGCTCCATAATTTTCA